>JAFVYE010000027.1 GCA_017500745.1 Clostridia bacterium
CCCAAAAATTGATTAAAAATTTTTTAGCATTTCAAAACCGAGCATCTAACCGTGTATTTCAAAAAAATAATTGAAAACTAACAAAATTTTCAAAATTATGAAACTTATTCATTTTTTGCTCTTTTATGCAAAATCCACCGCAATAGAACACCTGTTTTCAAAAACTTGCAAAAAACGACTTTTTTCTTGATTTTATTCGCGGATTTTGTTGAAAATGTTATTCTAACCTATTTAGTTTAATTGTTAAGCGTTTTGCTGGATTTTGTCGGTAATTTCGTCTGTTTTTGGGACAAAACACACCAGATTTTCTCTGGTCTTTTGACTGGTTTTGGCGCCACTTTTTTGTTTGATTTTTTTTCGTTTTTTGTCTACAGCTTTCTGCCTGTTTTTTTGTTTTCTTCTGCTTTGTACCGTCATCATCGGCGTGGTCCCTCTTTGAGACCGCTCATAGAGCCGTTGTGGCAATGTTTGGCATGCCTACAAACATCCCCAACCCCGAAGACTACTGGCTCTTTGGCGAAAAGACCTTCCGCATCTTCCTCTGCCTTGTCACCTTCACTTGTATCGTCAAGATGACGTCCATCTTTTTCCAAGCAGTTGGCAAGCCCGTGCAAGCGGTTGTGTCATCAATGGGGAGAGATGTCCTGTGCTTCATCCCTCTCATCATCATCTTCCCTTTGACCATAGGCGGAGTGGAATCAATCCTTTATGCAGCACTTGTGGCGGACGCAATTCCATTGATAATTGCAGCCGTCCTCACGCTCTTGTTTATGGGCAATATAAGGGCAAATAAAGAGGACAAACTCCCTCCCCTTGACGAAGTCAAGGAAAACGCCCACAACGCAAAATAAGCCCTCTCAAGGCGAAGCAAAATACAACTTCTTGCTTGCAAGAAATACAACTGCTCAAAGAGCAATATCACTTTGCAAAAATCTCGTATTTTTGCAAAATAAAAAGGCAACCCGAAGGTTGCCTTTTTTTTGTTGTTTGTTGCTATTATGCAAGGATTTCAAATGACACGAGGCCGGTTGTATCAACGGGGGTGATGGTGGGTGCTGAACCTGCCTTCACGCTTGCTGAAAGACCGATGACGATTGAATCGCTGCCGTTTTCAACTGTGACTTTGAGAGTTGCCTTGCCGTCTTTGATTTGGACAAAGAGTTCAGCGTCGCTTTCAAATGCTGCTGCGATAACCTTGCCGTCTTTGCCCTTTGCCCAATCTGATTGGCCAACTACTGATGCAAACCAATCATCTGCGGCCTTGCCACGATCGCTTGATTCAATGGTGTGGCTCTTCAATGAACCATCTTCGTTGTATTCATACTTTTCATCAACGACTGCTTCAAAGACACCAACGATGCCCTTGCCGTTGCCGTAGCAGAATTCTTCATTTGTTTGAGGGCCATTGCCTTCTGCAAAGAGACTTGCGATTGTTGCGCCAACGCCGTTAACGCTGAGGGTGAGGCCGTCCTTGATGTTGCCATCAAATGCTTGTTCTGCAAGGTTGAGGATTGCAAGGATGTCGGGTGACCAGTTGGTGACGTTGATTGCTGATGCTGTGCCGTATGAAGGTGTGCCGCCGAAGAGACCTGTGAAGAGGTTGACAAGCTTGATGTTGGTGAGTGCAACGCCCTTGAATGTGGTGTCAACTGTGAACACGTTCTTCACTGCGTTGTGCTTGTCTTGGTATGCTGCTGCAACTTCTGCTGCTGTGTTGAAGTCTGTTGTGTAGATTGCGTTTGCAAGTTGAACTGCAACACCTTGGAGGAGTTCATCTGCTGTGCCGTCAGGTCTGACTGCTGTTGCAAATGCATTGACGATCATAGGACCGATTTCGCCGAGGACGAGTTGGACCTTCTTGTTGGTTGCGTCAAATTCTGCTGCGAGGGTGCCGTTTGCATAGGTTGCTCTTGCGAGAACTGCTGCGCCGTCTGTGATCTTGACCTCAAGGACTGATGTGTTGTCTTCTGCGTTGACGAGGTCAACCATGCCAGTCACTTGGAGTCTGTAATCGCCTGCGAGATCGTTGCCATAGAGGACGAGTGCGCCTTCGGAGATGTCAACGTCAAGTGCGAGGTCAAGTGCGTATTCGCTCTTGTAATCCTTCTTGTCAATGCCAAAGGTGTGATTGTCTGCATTGACGCCTGTGAGTGCGACTTCGTTGATGCCGATTTCTACTGAGAGAGGTTCATCTTCTGTGTCAACACCAACGAGGATTGCAAAGTTGTCAATTTCGTTGTCAACTGCAACGTATTCAAATGCGAGTTCGTTGACGCTGTTGAGGAGATCACCAATGCCTGCGGGGAGCATACCACCGAGGAGAGGCATGACTGAGCTGAGGATGCCGTCGGGACCAAAGTCAAGACCTGCTTTGTAGGTGACTTTGTTGCCATCTTCAACAACTGATGTTTGTGAGAAGAGGATGGGGCCAACTGCTTTGAGGAGGTCAAGGACGATTGCATCGCTTTCTGCAAGTTTGTCAACGTCAAGACCTTCGTAGTCTTCAATTTCAAGGTTGTCTGCAAGGCTTGAGAGGACGTTGTTGATCATGGGGAGGAGCTCTGCCACTGTGCCTGAGGTGAGGAGATCACCGAGGTTGAGGCCGAGGAGTCCTGTGAGTGAGTTGATGAGACCATCAAGGTTCCATCTTTCGCCAAAGCCGTCTGTGATTGACTCAAGGAGATCAGCAATGCTCATTTCACCGAGGAGAGGTTGGCCAACAAAATCATTGATGGTTGCTGCCCATGTGTTGTTGAAACCGAAGTCAGCACCGATCTTGAGGTGTTGATCTGCCCAGTCAACATAGATGAAGTAAGGATCATTCAAGAAGAAATAGAGGGTGATCCAATTTTCTGCATGATCATGATCATAGAGTTTGACTTTTGCTGCGCTGTTTGCGCCGTTGCCTGTTCTGTCAAGAACGACACCGACTTCAACGCCAAGGTCAAGGAGCTTTTCATCGCCTTTGCCGATTGCAACGTTGAGGCCGAGGTCAAGAGCCACGTCTTCTGTGTCGCTAATTGCGGTTTGGCCGATGGGTGCTGCTGAATCCCAAAGTCCTTGGAAGAATTGGGCTGCATTGTACTTTTCGGGTTCGGGTTCAGGCATGGGTGCTTTACACTTGTCGCAGAGACCGTCTTCGTTCTTGTCTGCTGTGTGCTTGCACTTTGTTGCCTTGCCACAGTCGTCACATTTGCCATCGCCGTCTTCGTCAATGGGGTGATTTTCACATGTTGTGGTTGTGCCACCGCCACCGCCGCCACCGGAATTGTTGTTGTTGTCATCGTTTTTGTTGCCACATGCTACCAATGAGAAGCAAAGGACGAGGACCAACACTAAAACGAGCAATGACTTGATGCTGAATTTTTTCATAATTATCCTCCTATGAAAAACTTGTGTTGTTTATTTGTTTGTTGATTTGTTTTGTTGCTACTTCCATATATAGAACAATCCTCATCGGGTTTTTGCCAACCCAATTGCAGACTGTCCATATTATTGGATTATGATTACATTAATTATAGTATATAAGAATGTAGGTGTCAATAATCAATTTTTGCCAAATCATGCAGATTATTGTGAACTTTGTTCATTGAAAAAAGAAAAAATCACTCAAAGAGTGATTTTAATATCCGCCTCGTATGGACAGCACTTCACCTGTTATATAATCTGCAGAGAGCAAAAACATCACTGCTTCTGCCACTTCCTCGGGCTTGCCAAGACGACCAAAAGGAATCTCCGAAACAAACTCTTTGAGCTCCTCATCCGTATACGTTTTCATCATGTCCGTGTCAATTGCACCGGGCGCAACTGCATTGACTGTGATCCCTGTGGGAGCAAGCTCCTTTGAAAGTGCCTTGGTCAAACCAATGACGCCTGCTTTTGATGCGGAATAGTGGGTTTCCATGCTGGCTCCGTCCGTGCCCCACATTGACGACACGTTGACAATGCGTCCATATCCCTTTGATATCATGCCAGGCACAACTGCTCTCGTCACAAAAAACGTGCCGTCCAAATTGACGCCCATCATCTTGCGCCAATCCTCATCAGTTATGTCCTGAAACAGCTTGTCTTGGGCAATGCCTGCGTTGTTGACAAGGAGGTCTATCCCTCCAAAATCTCTCTTTATTTCCGCAATCACACTCTCAACTTGGTCAGAAGCGGACACGTCACACTTATAGGCCTTTGCTCCTACCTCCTGTGATAGTGCCAGCGCCCTTTGGGCGCTCGTGTTGTAAGTGAAAGCCACCCTGTACTTGCTTGAAGCAAGACGTACGATGGCCTCACCTATTCCACGACTTCCGCCTGTGATGAGAATTGTTTTCATATTATTCTGCCTTCTTGTCTGCCTCTTCCTTGGCTGTCTTGTCTGCATCGTTCATGAAGCCGAGCATTGTGACGTCGTCAGCGTTTGCAAGATTTGCTTTGTGGAGGTAGTTGTACTCTTTGCTGTCAAAGAAGAACACGTTGCCGTCAACAAATTCAATGCTGAGCCAATCTGTGACGATGCCTGCTTCCAAGACAACCTTTTCATTTTCGTATGCTGTGGTGCTGATTGAATAGAGCTTGCCACCGTTTGCATCGGTGTAGTACACTGTGCCATTTGCAACGTGTTGAATGGTGACTGCTCTGCCAATGATGATGTTGGCTGTTGTTTCTGCTTCTGCGCTGGTCACAAGATAGGTTTTGTTTGCGCTGGTTGAAACAAGTGCGCCAGCTTCATAGCCAAGTGCATAGACTGATGAAAGTGCGTTGTTCTTTGAAAGGTGCTTTTCTGTTGCGGTGTTGAAGTCTCCGCCAAAGACAACCTTGTTGACAAAGAGGCCTCTGCTTTCTTCTTGGCTTCCAACATAGTTGGACTTGTTGTAGTAAAGGGCAACTCCGCCGTTTTCAACAACCATGTCAACAAGAGTGTAGCTGAACACCTTGGTGGGGAAATAGTCAACGTAGTTTTCCTTTTCTGCTTCGGTGAGATAGGTGAACTTGTCTGCAAGGACCTTTTTGTCTGTGCCATCGCACTTGATAGCGTTCAAAGTGTTGCAGAACTCGTAGCTCATGTCGCCGGTGACTGTCTCTGTGAAATAAATGTACTCGCTGTTGTAGTCCCAAAGAATTGTTTCAACGTTTTCAAGGAAAGTGCCGTATGCGACGCCCTTGCCGTTGTCCATGCTCTTTGATCCATCCACTGCGCTGAAATCAATGAAGTTGACCACCGATGAGCTTGCTTCCTTGAAAAGAATGCGTGTGGGGGTGAAGAAATATTGGCTTGTACGGCTGTTGATGGTTGCAAGAAGTTGTGTCACGCTTCCATCAATCTTGGTGCGCATAAAATCGGTGTGTGTTGTTGATGCAACACCGCTCTTGTCCTTGTCGTTGTTGGGGGTTGCGTAGTAGATCCATTCGCCAAAGATTGCAAAACCGCCCTTTGCGTCTTTGTTGTAAACTTGCTTGGGAACAACCACAACTGCGTCTGAATAGGTGCCGTCTGCATTGAGCTTTGCTCTGACAATGCTGTTTTTGACGGGGGTGCCCCAGGTGTTGTCAACGGTTTCTGCTGTGTCATAGCCGTTGATGAAATAGACGTAGTCGCCTTGCTTTACGTAGTATCCTCCGTTTGATTCAACCGTTGCATTGGGGTTTCCGCCGCCGATTGAAGTCCATTCATACTTGTTGCAACCAACAAGCACTGATGCAAGCACTGCAACAAGTGCCACGATGGCGATGATGCTGACTAAATGTTTTTTGTTCATAATATACTCCTGATTTTGCTACTATATTTGTGGCTTGTGCCAATGTGTTTTTGATGACAGCATACTATGTATGCTCTTTTGTTATTTCTCCAAGTCCTCGGCCTTGACGTCAAGCTTGATGTGGACGTCATTGAGTTGCTTGTCGGTGACTGTTGAGGGTGCGCCCATCAAGATGTCTCTTGCATTTCTGTCCATGGGGAACACGATGATTTCTCTGATGCTTTGCTCTGCTGCAAGGAGCATGACCATGCGGTCCACTCCGGGTGCAATGCCAGCGTGAGGAGGTGCGCCAAACTTGAATGCGTTGTAGAGTGCTGAGAACTTTTGTTCAATGACGTCAACTCCGTATCCAGCAATTTCAAATGCTTTTTCCATGATTGCGGGCTCGTGATTTCTCACCGCACCGCTGCTGAGCTCAACGCCGTTGACAACGCTGTCGTATTGATATGCAAGGACTTCAAGAGGATCCTTTGTGTTGAGTGCTTCAAGTCCGCCTTGGGGCATGCTGAAAGGATTGTGGCTGAAACCAATGTTGCCTTCATCGTCAAGCTCGTACATGGGGAAGTCAACAATCCAGCAGAAACGGAATGCATTCTTTTCAAGAAGGTCAAGACCAACGCCAAGCTCTGTGCGGAGATAACCTGCTTGCTTCCATGCGTCCTTTTCCTCTGCGACGAGAGCAACAAATGCTCCTGCTGTAATGCCAAGTCTGTCAACAAGTGCGTCCTTGCAATCAACTGCAAACTTTGTGATTCCGCCTTGAAGCTCGCCCTTTTCATCAAGCTTGAACCAGTACATACTGCTTGCGCCGTTGAGCTTGATCTTTTCGGTCAATGCGTCAATAAACTTTCTGCCCACGTTGGCGCCGTTGACTGCCACTGCCTTGATGGTTTTGCCCTTTTCAAAGAAAGGTGCCTTTTCTTCAAGAATATCTGTGACGTCCTTGATGATGAGGGGGTTTCTGAGGTCGGGCTTGTCTGAGCCGTAGTCACGGATTGCGTCTGCATATTTTATACGGCGGAAAGGTCCTTTGTCCACAGAGTATCCCTTGGGGCTGAACTCTGTGAATACCCCTGAAAGAACTTCTTCCATAACTGCAAAGACGTCCTCTTGGGTGGCAAAGCACATTTCGGTGTCAAGTTGATAAAATTCGCCGGGGCTACGATCTGCTCTTGCGTCCTCATCTCTAAAGCAAGGTGCAATTTGGAAGTACTTGTCAAAGCCAGATGCCATGAGCAATTGCTTGTATTGTTGAGGTGCTTGAGGCAATGCGTAAAACTTGCCGGGGTGCAATCTTGAAGGCACAATAAAGTCACGGGCGCCTTCGGGAGATGAGCTGGTAAGGATGGGGGTGGTGATTTCAAGGAATCCCATATCCGTCATCTTTCTGCGGAGCCAGCTGACCACCTTTGCACGAAAAACAATCTTGTCCTTGACTTCGGGGTTGCGGAGATCAAGGAAGCGATATTTGAGACGAGTGTCCTCTCTTGAAGTGGTGCTGGTTGCAATCTCAAAGGGGAGTTGCTCATAGCATCTGCCAAGAACCTCAATCTTTTCGGGTTCAATTTCAATCATGCCGGTGGGCATATCGGGGTTGGGTGCGGAGCGGAGGATGACCTTGCCTTCAACAGACACGGTTGACTCACGAGGGATGTCTCTCACGAGGGCCTTTGTTGCCTCATCGCTTGCCACCACTTGGGTGTAGCCGTAAAAGTCACGCAGGACAAAGAAAATCACTGCGCCAAGGTCACGTGTAGATGACAGCCATCCGCAAAGCTTGACCTTTTCGCCTACGTTTGTTTCATTGAGTTGACCACAATTGTGTGTTCTAAGTTCCATATTGCCTTCCGTAATTATAGTTTTAACAATTTCACAAATTGTTGCGGTTTTTTGTTTTATTTGAGGGTTTATCCCTCTGTTTTGAGAGCTTTAAGTGGCTTTTACAACAAATGCACTCCGTGCGCCTCACATTGCTCAATCATGTCATCAGGCCAAAGACTTGCTTGCACCTCGCCTATGTGCGCTTTGCCAAGGATGAGCATGCAAAGACGTGATTGTCCAATGCCTCCGCCAATGGTGAGGGGCAACTGCCCAGACACAACTTGCTTGTGATAGTTGTGTTCAAGTCGGTCAAGAGCACCTGCGCTTTCAAGCTGGCGCACAAGAGCATCGCCGTCTACACGGATGCCCATTGATGACAGCTCCAAGCTTTCATCCAGCACCTTGTCGTAGAACAAAATATCTCCGTTCAATGACCAATCATCGTAGTCAGGGGCACGTCCATCATGGGGCTTGCCGTTGCTGAGAGGTGCGCCTATCTTCATCAAAAACACGGTGCCATGCTCTTTTGCCACAGCGCTTTCTCTCTCGTGTGCGGTCATGTTTGGATATCTTTGAAGAAGCTCCTCTGTGGTGACAAAAGTCACTTCTCTCTTGAGTTCAACGTCCACGGGGAAAACCTTTTTTGTTTCCTCAAGAGTGTCGCAGATGGCCCCTACAATCCTTGTGACGATACGCTTCAAAAAGTCCTCGTTGCGCTGTTCACGGCAGATGACCATCTCCCAATCCCATTGGTCAACGTAGATTGAGTGGACGTTGTCACAGCTGTCGTCACGGCGAATTGCGTTCATGTCCGTGTACAGCCCTTCGCCACATTGAAAACGATATTTTTTGAGGGCGATACGCTTCCACTTGGCAAGAGAGTGGACAATTTCTGCCTCCACTCCGTCTTGCTCCTTGATGTCAAAACGCACGGCTCTTTCAACTCCGTTGAGGTCATCGTTCACACCTGTCTTACTGCGCACGAAAATTGGTGCGGAAACACGCTCAAAGCCAAAGTTCTTGATCAAGTTGCGTTGGAAGCTGTCCTTGACAAATTTGATGGCCTTTTCTGTGTCTCTAACAGACATGTTGGGCTTGTAGTTGTGAGGAATGTATACTTTGTGCATATCTGTCAATTTGCTATGCAAATTGTTTGCTTTGTTTGATTACATCAAGTCGCCGGTTGTTCTTGCATAGAGTTGGACGTCACGGATGTTGGAGATGCCCGTCACGTACATCATGATGCGTTCAAGGCCAAGGCCAAATCCGCTGTGAGGCACGCTTCCGTACTTGCGAAGGTCCATATATCCAACGTAATCGTCAAGGTTCATGTTGCGATCAACCATTGCTTGCTTCAACTTGTCATAGTCTGCCTCTCTCTCGCTGCAACCAATGATTTCGCCAACGCCGGGCACAAGGAGGTCGGTGGCTGCCACAGTCTTGCCGTCATCGTTTTGTTTCATGTAGAAGCTCTTGATGTGCTTGGGATAGTTGATGACAAACACGGGCTTGTTGAACACCTTTTCGGTGATGTATCTTTCGTGCTCGGATTGAAGGTCAAGACCCCATTCCACAGGATAGACAAACTTTTCGCCGCTGTTTTTGAGGATTTCAATGGCTTCGGTGTAGTCAAGCACCTTAAACTCGCTTTCCACAACTGTGGTGAGCTTGTCACGAAGGCCTGCTTCAAATGCCTTTTCAAAGAAAGCAAGCTCCTCTGCGCACTCGTCAAGGACTGCCTTGATGATGTACTTGATCATGCTTTCTGCAATGTTGATGATGTCGGGAAGCTTGGCAAATGCCACTTCGGGCTCAACTTGCCAAAACTCCGCTGCGTGACGAGGAGTGTTGGAGTTTTCTGCACGGAAAGTGGGGCCAAAGGTGTAAATCTTGCCCATTGCCATTGCCGCCACTTCGCCCTCAAGCTGTCCGCTGACCGTGAGGCCGGCTTTGCGCTTGAAAAAGTCGTTTGCCAAATACTCTGCTTCGTCCTTGGCAACCTTTGCACTTGCATAGTTGTTGGTTGTCACGTGGAAGATTTCGCCTGCACCCTCGCAGTCACTGCCTGTGATGATGGGAGTGTGGATATATGTATATCCATTTTGTTGGAAGAAGCGATGGATTGCAAAGCTGAGCTTGCTTCTCACACGGAGCATTGCATTGAACGTGTTGGTTCTCACACGAAGATGGGGAATTGTGCGGAGGAACTCAAGTGAGTGATATTTCTTTTGAAGAGGATAGTCTTGAGGACAATCGCCAAGAAGCTCAATGCTTCCTGCATTGATTTCGTAATCTCCTTGATTCATTGCAGGGACAACAACGCCTTCAACCAAAAGTGATGCGCCGTTTTTCAAGCACTTTGCAAGGTCTGCGCCGTCAAACTTTGCCTTGTCAATGACGATTTGAAGATGTCTGAGAGACGTGCCGTCATTGAGAGCAACAAATGCCATTGTTTTGCTGTCACGGGCGGTGCGTGCCCATCCTGCCACTACTACTTTTTGTCCTTCGTAGTCTTTGCCTTTTGTGAGAATGTCAATGATGTCAATGTTTTTCATAAAAAACTCCTATATTTAAGCATTATAATTTTTAATTATAGTTTTGTAAAGAGATTTTTGCACCAGAGAAAAAAGTTGACTAAATATTGGGTTTCAAGATATACTAAACTCAACAAATTGTGGTTTGAGGTGTGACATGCACGATCTTATCATTTTAGGTGCCGGCCCCGCAGGCCTCACCGCAGGAATATACGCTGGCCGTGGCGGGCTTGACGCAGTAATTGTTGAAACCAAGTCCTTTGGCGGTCAAGCATCCATCACTCCAGAGGTTGAAAACTATCCCGGAGTGCAGAAAACAGACGGCTTTTCATTGACCTTTACAATGGAGCAACAAGCCCGCTCCTTTGGAGTGGAATTTGTCTATGACAGCGTCACAAACGTGGACCTTGACGGCGATGTCAAGGCGGTGACAACTGCCCACAACGGCACCATTGAAGCAAAAGCAATCATAATTGCAACGGGAGCGTCTCCCAAAAAGCTTGGTCTTGACCAAGAGGACAACCTTGTTGGACAAGGCGTGAGCTACTGTGCAACCTGTGACGGAAGATTTTTCAAGGGCAAGCCCGTAGCAGTTGTGGGAGGAGGCAATACGGCGGTTGAGGACGCCCTCTACCTCTCTGCTTTTGCCAGCGAAGTGTACCTCATCCACAGAAGAGATACTCTGCGTGCAAGTGCTGTTTTGAGCGACAAAGTGAAAGCTTCATCCGTAAAAATCTTGTGGGACACCGTTGTCAAAGACTCGGTGGGTGCCCCCCTTGAAAAACTTGTGCTCAACAACCTAAAAACAGGAGAGGAAAGCACCATAGACGTCAATGCGGTGTTTGTGGCAGTTGGGCAAAGCCCCGCATCATCCCTCTTTGAAGGCAAGGTTGACATGGACAACGGATATATACTCGCAGATGAAAATATGGCAACCAACGTAAAAGGCGTGTTTGTGGCAGGCGATGTCAGAAAAACCCCTCTCCGCCAAATCATAACCGCTTGTGCAGATGGAGCAATCGCAGCAGAAAGCGTCATCAAATACTTGGCATAAAAGCAACGCAAAAAGCAAAAACGCCCACATGGGCGTTTTTTTCATACAAAGGTAAAGGACACCAGATTTTCATCGTTGGTGTCCTCTACTATGATAAGGGGGAAAATTATGAGCTGTTTGTGCAATCTCTTGATTGCTCCCACATATTAACACCAGCAAATTGTGCTGTCAAGGGATTTTTGCAAAGTTTTTTCATTTTTTTAAAAATTTTTTCAAAAAAGTTTACAAAACCGCATTTTTTTATTTGGAATTTGTTTGGTTTTTGTAAGTTTTTGACAGCAGAAATTTTTCAACTATTTTTCCGTATTCTACCCTGCTTTTGTTGTGTTCAACCGTAATTCTAATTAGGGATTCTGTGCCACTTGGACGCACTATCAACCTTGCGTTTTCTCCAATTTCTTCCCTTGTTTTTGCAAGGTTTTTTTGAAACTCATCGCTCATATAGCACTCCATTGGATTTTCTGTTTCTAATGCGTAATTTTCTGTTTTGAATTCACGGACTTTTTTGACGTTTTCACCCAAAACCACCTCCAAAAAGGACAACGCGGTCACAATTCCGTCCCCTGTCCATGACTTGTCACCTATGATTAGATGCCCACTTTTTTCTCCACCAAGAAGCAGATTTTTCTCCTTCATTGCCTGCAAAACGTGCTTATCACCCACGTCTGTGCGCACTAAGGACACCCCTTCTTTTGACAATGCTCGTTCTATTCCGCCATTGGTCATAATCGTGCCAACGACCTCTTTTATCACTTTGCCCCTTGCGTTTTTGTGCCTTGAAATGTTGTACAGCATTTGATCTCCATCATAAACCCTGCCATCAATGACAGCCATAACCCTGTCGCCATCCCCATCAAAAGCAAAACCTATGCTGTTGCTTGGCAACTTTTTTGCAAAGTCCTCAACGTACAACGCCCCGCATCTCACGTTGACCTTGTCTCCGTCATGATCGTTGTTTACGGCGACAACGTCCCCTCCAAGGGTTTCCAAAACGTCTTTGGCTATGTATGAAAAACAGCCGTGGGCCGTGTCAATATATATGGTTTTGCCAAGACCTGACAAGTTGAGATGATCAAATTGCCCTATGACGTGGCGCTTGTACTCTCTTGCACCCCCGCTCAAAATCTCCACTCTACCGCAGGGATTACACGGTGACGGATTGTTGATTTCATCATCAAGTTGATTGTCAAGATGCTCTTCCTCTGCGGGGGACAGCTTTCCACCTTCAACAATCACTTTCAACCCATTGTACTCTGGAGGATTGTGGGATGCAGTGATCATGACAGCCACCTTGCCGTACTTGGCAAGATAGTGCAATGCAGGAGTGGGCACCACCCCAACCAGCTTTACTTCTGCCCCTGCACTCAACAGCCCTCTCGCAAGCTCTCTTTCAATGTCAAATGAGGAGGGGCGTGTGTCTCTTGCCACCACAACTTGCCCCATTTTGCCCAACACAACCCCCAATGGAAACGCCAATGATTTGACCTTGTTGCCCAGCCCTCTGATTCCGTCCGTGCCAAAATATTTCATACGCCACTATATGTGCGCCTCTTTGCATTTGCCACAGTTTTTTCAATTTGACATAAAAAAACAAGCAACGTTGGTTGCTTGCAAAATTTTGTTGTTTCATCATTATAAGCAGTTTATCTATTTGTTTTCTGCAGATAAACTATGAGTACTGCGATATCAGCAGGAGAAACACCTGATATGCGTGAGGCCTGTCCAAGATTTAATGGACGCACTTTGTCAAGCTTTTGACGTGCCTCAATGCGCAATGCTTTGATTGAGAAATAGTCAATGTCCTCTGGGAGAAGTTTGTCCTCAAGACGCTTCTGTTCACGGACAATGCCCTCCTCCTTTTCAAGATAACCAGAATATCTGCACTCAATGATGACGCTGTCAAGGGCGGTGTCATCGCAGTCAAATGAAAGAAGCTTTTTCACATCACTTGCCACTGCGTTGGGGCGCTTCATAAGATCCTCAATGGTGGGGGTTTTTCTTGACATGGGTTCATCCCATTTGGCAAGAATCTCCTCTGCCAATTCCTTTTGCACCGTCTTTTTGGCCTCTTTAATGATGAGAGCCATTTGCTCCTTTTTGGCAAGGAGCGCTTGATGTCTTTCCTCGCTGACAATGCCAAGAGCATAGCCCTTTTCCGTGAGACGAATATCTGCATTGTCTTGACGGAGCTTGATGCGATGCTCTGCTCTCGCCGTCATCATACGATATGGCTCGTTGGTGCCCTTTGTCACAAGGTCGTCAATGAGCACGCCAATGTACGCCTCATCTCTGCGAAGGATAAAGGGCTCTTTGCCGTTGATTTTGAGCATGGCGTTGACTCCTGCCATAAGCCCTTGTGCGCCTGCCTCCTCATAACCGCTGCTTCCGTTGACTTGACCTGCTGCATAAAGGTTTTCAACCGCCTTGGTTTCAAGGGTAGGTTTCAAGGCAAGAGGATCAATGCAATCGTACTCAATTGCATAGGCGTACTTGGCAAACTTGCAGTTTTCAAGGCCGGGCAACGTACGATACATTTTTTCCTGCACGTCGTGAGGCAAACTGCTGGACATGCCTTGAATGTACATCTCGTTGCTGTGCAATCCCTCGGGCTCAACAAATATTTGATGGCGTGATTTGTCCTTGAATCGCACCACTTTGTCCTCAATACTGGGGCAATATCTGGGGCCTACGCCACTTATACTGCCGTTGTAGAGGGGGCTACGATGGATGTTGTCAAGGATGATCTTGTGAGTTTGCTCGTTGGTGTAGGTGAGATAGCAAGGTTCTTCCTCAAAAACAGACTCTTTTGTCATAAATGAAAATCTGTCCGAGTTTTCGCCAAGCTGAATTTCCATCTTTGAAAAGTCAATGCTGTCACGATATATTCTTGCAGGGGTGCCCGTTTTGAAACGGCGCATAGGAAGACCCAATTCAACAAGACTATCCGTCAATGAATTGGCAGGAGCATATCCACTTGGCCCGCTTGAGAGGACGTAGTCCCCTGTTATGATGCGTCCGTTAAGATACACGCCTGATGCAAGAACAACTGCCTTGGCGTGCTCCTCGGTGCCGTCAACAAACTTGACGCCCACCGCCTTGCCATCCTCAACCACAACTTCAGCAACCTCGTTTTCCACCAAAGTGATGTTGGGGTTGGCTTGAATTTTTTCAAGCATAATTTCGTGATAGAGATTTTTGTCCTGTTGACCACGGAGTGAAAACACTGCAGGGCCTTTGGCTCGGTTGAGCATTTTGATTTGCACAAGAGAACTGTCTGCCGTCAAGCCCATTTGTCCGCCAAGAGCGTCAATCTCTCTCACAAGATGACCTTTGGCCGTGCCACCAATTGCAGGGTTGCAAGCCATATAGGAAACCGTGCCCAAGTCTGTGCAAGCAAGGAGGGCTTGTCCTCTCATACGTGCAACGGCAAAGGCGGATTCAACTCCGGCATGTCCTGCCCCTACGATGATGACGTCAAATGTTTTCATGTTATTTGCCTACGCAAAACTTTGTAAATATGCTGTTGACAATGTCCTCTGTGGCGGTTGCCCCGGTGATTTCGCCAAGACTGCTATATGCCTCTCTCAAATCAATGAGGACACAGTCAATTGTGTCGTTTTTGTGCGCAATCGCATGTTCAATGGACAAAATTGCGCTTTTAAGTGCTGATACGTGTCTTTGTGAAGTGATGAGGTCGCCATCGCTCACTCCGCCTTCTTGATATATTGATGCCACGGCAGAGGCAAGTGCGTCAACGCCTTGTCCACTCATTGCAGACACGGCGTACACGTTGTCTCCATGGGTTTTCACGCTGAAACCTGCCTTGTCACACTTGTTGTAAACGTAAAAGATTTTGCCATCTGTGTCCAGCTCCTCAGGGGCTGTGTCCTTTGTGCCGTCAAGGACATAGAGAACCACGTCTGCACCTTTGAGGGCTGACTTTGCCCTTTCAACGCCAATGCTTTCAACAAGGTCATCGCTGTCACGAAGCCCTGCTGTGTCTGTCAAATTGAGCATGACTCCGCCCACTTCTGCACGAGCTGTCACCGTGTCACGGGTGGTGCCTGCTATGTCTGTGACAATGGCCCTGTTCTCGCCAACAAGAGCGTTGAGTAGTGATGACTTGCCCACGTTGGGTTCTCCTGCAATGACAACCTCCATGCCGTGTTTTGCAATGCGTCCCATATAAAATGATTGCGCAAGGGCGCGCACGCGTGCAAGAACTTCTGGAAGGGCTTGTTCAAGAGCGGGCATAATCTCGTCTTCCATTTCATCAGGATAGTCCAGAGATGCTTCAAGGGTGGCAAGGATTGTAAGGAGGTCGTCCATCACTGCGTTGATTTTGCTTGTAATGCCCCCTTGCATCATGCGATACGCTGCACGGATGCCCGCAGAGGACTCCGCCCCAATCATATCTGCAACTCCCTCTGCATCTGACAAGGACATGCGTCCATTGAGGTAGGCGCGCTTTGTAAACTCTCCCGCCTCAGCCATCACGGCTCCTTTTGAGATGATGGTGGCCACCGCTCCTTGCATTATGCGGACACCACCGTGAAGATAAAACTCCACGGTATCCTCTCCTGTAAAGGACTTGTTTTCGGGGAAGAACACGGCATAACCTTTGTCCGCAAAGCCATCGCCAACAAAGGTGCCAAAGGTCATTTTGAGGGGGTTTTCAAGGAGAATTTGACCAACACCCTCTCCCTTTTTAAAGAAAACAGCATCGGCTATTTTCCTTGCGTCTTGTCCTGAGACACGCACGATGCCGATGCCGCCTGCCCCGATAGGGGTTGAAATTGCAACTATTGTTTTCATTATCTCTTTTGTCCGCCAAAGCTCTTAAACTTGGGGGGTCCTGTTTTCACAGGGGTGGGCTTGACAAAGTCGTCATCATCGCTGAGCAATGAATACACTTTGCCATCGGGGATTTCATCGTAATCCTTTTGTGCGGGCTTTTCACGGCGAGATTTGTCGCTCTTTGAGCCCTTGTGATCACGGTTGCGCTTGTCGTTGTCACCCTTGCCGTCACGGCGATTTCTGCGTCTGTCGTTTTTGAGTTCAACACCCTTGGGGATGATGACCACGTGACGATTGCTTTCCTCTCCTTCGCTGACTGTGTCTGCGATTTCGCTATCGGCAAGAGCGCTGTGGATGACACGTCTTTCAAAAGGATTCATGGGCTCAAGCTCAATCTTTCTTGCTGTGCGATGTGCTTTTTCTGCAAGGCGAAGGGCAAGGGCCGTCAAGGTTTCACGGCGTTTTTCACGATAGTTTTCGCTGTCAACAACCACCTTTTTGAAGTCGCTCTTTTCTTGATTGAGATAAGTGAGCACGAGATATTGAATTGCATCAAGAGCTTCGCCACGATAGCCAATGGCTGTACCGCTGTCCTCTCCTGAAATTTCTATGTTCAAAGTGCCGTTGTCATCGGTGACTGTTGCCTTTGACACCAGTCCCATTTTTTCAAGGATTCCGTTTACAAAGTCCTCAACTTTGGTGAGTGCTGTTTCAACCACCATCACTCTCACGTGTGCCTTTGAAAAAAGTCCGCCTTTTGAAAGCACTTCAACGTTGACTCTGTCACGAGCAACACCCAATTGTTCAAGGGCGTTTGCCACGGCAAGATCCACGGTTGAGGCCTTTATTTCTACAAATTTGTTCATAAACACTCCTATTTTGCTTTTGCGGGCTTTTGGGCTTGTTGCTTGTCAACAATCTTGAAAATGAGGTTGAATGCAAGTTGGAACACGGTTGACGTGAGTGAGCTGACCAGCATATAAAGAGCAAATGCAGATGAATACATAAATGCAAACACGGCTGTGATGAGAGGCATCATATATTGCATCATCTTCATGCTTGCTTGTTGTTGATCTGCCTGCTTTTTGTCTTGATTTGCAACAGCTGCTTGATCTACGGGCTTGCCAAGGTTTTTGAGTTTTTCAATCCTTTGCTTGAAGGTTTTCTTCTCCTTCTTGTCTCCCATGCCTTGTGCTGCTGTCATAAGCTTTTGTGACACAACACTAAGTGCAAGTGACAAAATGGGAAGGATCAAAAATCCGTTCCACTTGCCTTCTTTGCCCCAGCCACCTGTGCCGAGAACTTTGCCCATGACTGCTTCGTATTCGTCTGCTTGAACACCGCTGATGCGTGAAGTTGCCATGCCTTGTTGTCCTGTGACTGTAAGATAATCGGGCACTGCCTTTTGCCATCCGTCAGGCACAAAGACGTTCTTGATCCAAAGGAAGCTTCTGCTTTCAACTTGATCTTCGGCGTAATAGAAGTTGTACACTGCTGTTTGTGCCTTGTCCTTTGCATTGGCATAGACGGTGGCGTCAAGAGTGTAGTTCTCCCAATCCTCGCCAAGCTCTGCTGTCATTGCAGAATCATACACTTGGTAGCAATCTTGATAGTCGCAAGCGTATTTCCAGCCAACCATTTCTCTGAAACCTGCAAAGATGACAAAGAACACCACAAGGGTGACGATGGTGGGAAGGCATGCGCCAAAGGTTGAATACTTTTCTCTCTTGTAAAGAGCCATTTGTTCTTGTTGGAACTTTTGCTTGTCATCGCCGTATTTGGCTTGCAAAACTTCAAGTTGGGGCTTCATGCGCTCCATGATCTTGGCGTTTTTGCGAGTGATAAGCTTTTGCCAAATGTCAAGAGGAGAAAGTATAAGCTTCAAAATAACGGTGAATGCAACAACCGTCCAACCAATGTTGCCAATGCCCTCGTACAATTTGTTGATGAACTTGGCGATGAAATGATTGACTTCCAGAGTTGCGTTCTTGTCTGAAACGTCGTAGATGCCGGCGTCTTTATTGCATGCGCTGAGAATGATACAGCATACGCCAATGAGCAACACTACGGCGTAAACCAGCATTCTTCTTTTGCGTGCGTAGTCTATACGAGCCATTTTGCATTTCCTCTATAATTTTCTTTTACAGGGTCAAAACCACCCTTTGAAAAGGGGTTGCAACGCAATATCCGCCACGACCCCATGAGTATGCCAACAATGACGCCGTGTTTTTTGATGGCGTCAAAGGCGTACATTGAGCAGGTGGGAGTGTACTTGCAGTTGCGCCCAATATATGGGCTGAGCATCGCTTTGTAAAAATGCAATGCCTTAAAACACAACTTTTTCAGCATAGCTTGCCTGCCTTTTCAAAGATCTCCTTCACCTCGGCGCAGATTGTTTGATAGTCTGCTTCCGCTGATGACGACTTGGCCACTATAACATAGGTGTGACCAGTTGCGATTTGAGAAAAAATGCAGTTGATGCCTTCCCTAATCAGTCGTTTGACTCTGTTGCGCGTGACGGCACCACCCACCTTTTTGGAGACGGATATGCCGACCTTAAGTCCGCTACGGGATTTTACGTAAAGAAGCAGTAGATGACGAGCCGAAGATTTTTCGCCTTTTTTGTAGACGTAACTAAACGTCGCTCTTCTTTTCAATCTATACTGCTTTTGCATACTTATTATGCGCTGAGGACCTTTCTGCCTCTTGCACGTCTGCGCTTCAAGACCTTTCTTCCGCTGGTTGACTTCATTCTTTCACGGAAACCGTGGACTTTGCTTCTTTGTCTTTTCTTGGGTTGGTAAGTTTGTTTCATTATTGTTGCCTCCGTTTAGGATAATTAATTTCTATAAGTATAATAAAATATACGCTTGCCTATTATAAGTGAAAGTGACATTTGTGTCAACTAAATTTGCAACCTATTGAGTTGAGTTAACCACAGATTTTTGTTGTTTTTGTGTGATTTGTCCACAAAAACCACGTCACTACATCACTTCGGGTGCGTCTATGCCCAGGAGAGCAAGCCCCTCTTTGATGGTGCGTCCAACGATGTCTGTGAGCAAGAGTCTTGCGTTTTTGACCGCCTCGTCATCAACAACAATGCGATGTCCAATGTAAAAGCGATTAAACTTTTCTGCAAGGTCAACGATGTGTCTTGTCACAACGCAGGGCTCTCTGAGCTTGGCTGATTGCTTGACGCTGTCGCCAAAGGTCAACACGCTCTTGACAACTTCGTATCCCTCGTCATCAAGGATTGCACCAAGGTCAAGATTGTCAAGGTCATACTCTCCGCCCTTTCTAAGTGCGCTCTTACTACGAGCATAGGTGTATTGAACGTAAGGTGCTGTTTCGCCGTCAAAGTTGAGCACCTTGTCGTAAGAGAAAACGATGTCTTTGATGCGGTTGTTCCAGAGTGCGCTGAACACAACTGCACCCACGCCAACACTCTCTGCCGTCTGCTCTTTGTTGTCAAGATTGGGGTTCTTTTCCTCAATGATTGCACGGGCTTTTTCAACGGCTTTGTCAAGGACTTCCTTGAGCCAAACCACTCTGCCTTGACGGGTTGACATTGATCCGTCCTCCATGCTGACCATTCCAAAGGCGATGTGCTCCATATCATCCTTTCCTGCAAAATCCATAAGTTCAAGCACCTTAAATATCTGTTTAAAGTGCAGATTCTGCTGATAAGCCACGACGTAGAGGCACTTGTGGAAGTCATAGGTTTGCTTGCGGTAATAGGCCGCTGCTATGTCACGGGTTGCATAGAGTGATGCGCCGTCTGCCTTGACAAGAAGGCAGGGGGGCATGTTGTATTCATCAAGATTGACCACCTTTGCTCCCTCGCTGATTTCAAGGAGTCCCTTTGCCTCCATTTCATCAAGACAGGGTTGCATTTTGTCATTGTAAAAGGACTCGCCATTGTAGCTGTCAAAGTTGATTTTCAAGCGGTCGTATATCTTTGAAACCGCACGCATTGTCACTTCTTTGAATGTGTCAAAATAGGCGTTTGCCTCGCTGTCGCCATCCTCAATACGCTTGAACCAAGCACGTGCTTCGTCATCAAGAGAGGGGTTTTCCTCGCTTTCTTTGTGATATCTCACGTAGAGTGAGTTGAGGAAATATTCATCCTTTTGCGCAATCTCTTCAAGGGAGGACCACTTGCGTGTTGCCACAATAAGTTTGCCAAATTGTGTGCCCCAATCGCCCAAATGGTTGATGCCCACAACGTTGTAGCCAAGGTGTTTGAAGATGCGGTAAAGTGCACCACCAATGACCGTTGTGGAAAGGTGTCCAATGTGGAAGGGCTTGGCAATGTTGACAGAGCTGTAGTCAAGGCAGATTGTCTTGCCTGCTCCCTCATCGCTTCCACCAATATTTTCCTTGCCGAGTTTTTCTATGAGTGACTTGCAGGTGGCTTCACGATTGAGATATACGTTGAGATAGCCCCCAACCACGTCATATTTTTCAACAAAGTCCACTCCGTCAAGTGATTTTGACAGTTCGGTTGCAATGACGGGAGGTGCTTTGCGAAGTGTGCGTGAAAACTTGAAACAAGGGAGGCAGACGTCTCCCATTTTGTTATCTTTGGGCACTTCAAATGCCCCAAGGATTTCCTCGGCAGAGATTTGTTCGTTTGCGATTGCGATTGCGTTTGCCAGTTGTTTGTCAAATAACATAATTGTCCTATATGAATTGTGATTTATTTTGTTGTGCTATGCACAATTTGTGCACTTAGATTGCCTGTTACACGTTGAAACGGAACAAAACGACGTCATTGTCTTGCATGACGTATTCCTTGCCCTCACTGCGCACCTTGCCTCTTTCCTTTGCCACGTTGAATGAGCCACATTCAAGCAAGGTTTGATAGTCCACGATCTCTGCTCTGATAAAGCCCTTTTCAAAGTCGCTGTGAATTTTGCCTGCTGCTTGGGGTGCTTTTGTGCCCTTTTCAATGGTCCAAGCACGAGTTTCCTTTTCGCCTGCTGTGAGATAACTGATGAGGCCCAAAAGATCGTATGATGCGCTGACAAGCTTGTCAAGACCACTTTCGGTGAGGCCGTATTCCTCCATAAAGATGGCTCTGTCCTCATCATCAAGAGCAACAAGGTCCTCCTCAAGTTTTGCGCAAAGGACAATGCATCCTGCTCCCTCATCTGTTGCGCCCTTTGTGACTGCCTCGGTGTAGTCGTTGCCACCAATGGTGTTTTCATCCACGTTTGCAACGTAGATGACGGGCTTTGACGTGAGGAGAAATTGCTCGTCAATAAAGGCCTTAAATTCGGCGTCAACGTCCATTGTACGCAAGGGCTTGCCATCCTCAAGCCATGCCTTCATCTTTTCAAGACGCTCCACGTCAACGGCGTACTTTTTGTCTGCCTTTTGCATGGAGATTGCCTTGGGGAGACGTCTGTCAATGGATTCCATATCTGCAAAGATGAGTTCAAGATTGATGGTTTCCATATCACGAAGGGGGCTGACACTGCCGTCAACGTGAGTGATGTTTTCATCATCAAAGCATCTCACCACGTGGACGATTGCATCAACTTCACGGATGTGAGAAAGAAATTTGTTGCCAAGTCCTTCCCTCTTGATGCCCCTTTGACAAGGCCTGCAATATCCACAAACTCCAAGGTTGTGGGCGTAATCTTTTTGCTGTCGTAAAGAGCAGCAAGTTTTGTAAGTCTTTCATCAGGCACCGCCACAATGCCCACGTTGGGCTCTATTGTGCAGAAAGGATAGTTGGCGGCTTGTGCGCCTGCCTTTGTGATTGCATTAAAAAGTGTGCTCTTGCCAACGTTGGGCAAACCTACTACACCAAGTTTCATTTTTCTCCTTGTGCGTTCTAACACGCGATAAGTTAAATACAATAGTTTAGTATAAACTAAAAATGGGAGTTAGTAAAGAGAAAATGGAAATTTGGGAAGGTATAATCCTTGGACTATTGCAAGGACTCACAGAGTTTTTGCCCGTGTCCTCATCAGGACACTTGCTACTTTTTGAAAAGTTTGGAGTGGGAGAGGAGAGTATGTTTTTCAACGTTTGCGTCCACGTTGGCACTCTTGTGTCAGTCCTTGTTGCAATGAGAAAAAAGTGGGTGCCACTTGTAAAAAAACCTCTGCAAAAAACCAACCTGTTTTTGCTTGTTGCATCCCTTCCTACGGTGGTCATTGCACTCCTTATAAAAGTGCTTGCTCCCTCCCTCCTTGAAGGGCAATTTCTTGCCCTTGGATTTGTGGCCACCACCTGTTGCCTTGTGGTGTGTGAAAAGGTTGCAACCGACAAAAACGGCACTTTAAGTGTCAAATCAAGCGTGTTAAGTGGTGTTTTTCAAGGAATAGCAGTTTTACCCGGCGTGTCAAGGAGCGGTGCAACCATCACCGCTTTGCGCCTTGCTGGAGTGGACAAAAAGGAGTCTGCAGACTTCTCTTTTTTGATGTCAATCCCCGTGATTTTGGGGTCACTCATCCTTGAAATAGTGGGCTTAAAAGCAAGCAATTTTGCCCTTGAAACCACCATGATTTTGCCCACAATTTTGGGCACTATCACGGCAGGAATTTCGGGCTATTTTGCTGTAAAATTTTTCTTGAAACTTGTAAAGGAAAAGTCACTTCTCCCCTTTGCCATTTACACGTTTTTGCTTGCCATAGTCACCTTTTTGGCCACGCCAAAATAAACAAAAAGACGGCACAAAAAAACACTCCGTTTGGAGTGCTTTTTTTACTTGTTGTGTGCGAACTCCTCTAAGCGCATGTCCCCCTTCCTCACGTGTTTCCCCCTTCTGCCATTCGGCAGAGCCCTGCGGGCAGGGACACACTCGGCTCTCGCACGTTAAGTGCCGTTCCCTAATTATGCCACTCGTTGCGTTGGTGCAAAAGAACAGAGCGCACCCGCAACTTCGCACTTTTGTCTGGTGCTCGGCACTCCCTTTCTCGGCGCCCTGCGCCTCGCGTTCCGTCACGCAACAAGTAAGTGCTTGTATAAGAACGCTTCTAATAGACCATACGTTTCTAAAAACGCGATATCCTAAACGCTCTCTCATTGTTTTGCGCGTTGTAAAAACGCGATATTTGGATGAAGAACGAGAAAAGAAAAAGCCCACGGACAGGAGCGTACTTGCCGTACGTGACTGCTCGTGGGCTTGAACTTGACAAAGTTATTCGCCAAATAGCGCGTTTTTACTTGGTGAAGAATACTCTTGCCTCATAGGGACGCAACGTTGCTCCCATTGCATCATTGTAGTTGGAAAGGATTTCGGTTGCTTTGGGGCAGATGTATTTTGCAACTTTCTTGGTGGGGATTGTCTTTTCTGAAAGGTTGATGACAACGGTGAGTTTTGATCCGTCTTCGCCAAGCTTGTCATAGACAAAGAGTTGCTTGTGTCCCTTCAAATGAAGTTTGAATTGACCGTAGATTGCCGCGTCTTTGTACTCCTTGCGCAATGCAATTGCCTTGCGATAGAAATTGAGTTGTGAGTTGGGATCGTTTTCTTGTGACTCAACGTTGACGTCAACGTAGTTGGGGTTGACGGTGTACCATGGTGTGCCGGTGGTGAAGCCAGCATTGGCAGTTGCGTCCCATTGAACGGGTGTACGTGCATTGTCACGTGCTGCATACTTGGCCATCTTGAAGATCTTGTCTGCTGAGAAAATCTTGAGTTTTTCAAGGAGTGACTTGGTTGAGAAGGTGCTGACGTCCACAAAGTCCTCCCACTTTTCATAGTCAAGGTTGCTCATGCCAATTTCTTGACCTTGATAGACAAAGTGTGATCCGCTGAGGAAGGTGTACATTGTGCAGAGTGCCTTGCCACTTTCAAAGCGATACTTTTCACTGCCGTATCTTGAAATGTTGCGGGGTTGATCGTGATTTTCAATATAGTTGGTGTTCCAGCCCTTGCCGTAAAGCTTTGTTTGCCAGTTGTTGTACACTCTCTTGAGTTTGCGGAGAGAGAAAGGCAAGCGCATCCAGCTGATAAAGATGCAGTCTGCCTCCATGTGTTGGAAGCCAAACATCATATCAAGGACTCTGTTTTCGCCTGCAACGTACTTGAGTGCGTTCTTGGGAGTCATCATAGGTGCTTCGCCAAGTTGCATACGATCGGGATATTCCTTGACCACTTCTCTATATTCGGTGAGATACTTGATGAGGTTGGGGCCGGGGGAATAGTGTTCCATACCTCTTACTGCGGGGAGGGGGAAACCATTGGGGAGGCCTTCTCTCTTGGAGATGAAGGTGATGACGTCTTCTCTAAATCCGTCAACGCCCATATCAAGCCAGTAGCGGATGATGTTTTTGACTTCTTCACGGACTGCGGG
>JAFVYE010000028.1 GCA_017500745.1 Clostridia bacterium
AGCCAAGCAAGAAACAAATATACCTACTTTGCATCCAAGGCAAAAAAAGACGGCTATGAACATATCGCAGCCATCTTCCAAGAAACTGCAGACAATGAAAAGGAACATGCAAAACTTTGGTTCAAGTTGTTCCATGGCATTGGCGACACCTATGAAAATCTCCTGTCCGCAGCAGCTGGCGAACACGAGGAATGGACAGAGATGTACAAGCGTATGGCAGATGAAGCAGAGGCAGAGGGCTTTACAGCAATCGCAAAACAAATGCGTGGTGTGGCAGCCATTGAAAAGCTCCACGAAGAAAGATATCTCCGTCTTGCAGCACTTGTCAAGGAAGGCACAGCATTTACAAGCCCTGATGGAAGCGCAGTTGCATGGAAGTGCCGTAATTGTGGCCACGTCCACTATGGAACAGACGCACCCCAAGTTTGCCCCGTGTGCGCACACCCCAGAGCATATTTTGAAATTGAAAAATAACAACAACGTCAAACAAAAAAAGAGCGACCGAGGTCGCTCTTTTTTGTTGTCTCAAAATTTGTTAGTCCCTTTCGTGAGGAACGTTTTCAAAGTCGGTGTAGTAGTTTTTTGCTTTGAGGGTGTAGCTTCCGTCTGTTGCAATTGTGATCACGGTGCAACCACGTTGGCTGTGTTCCTTGAAGATGCCGGCGTAGGCAAGATAGTCGGTGCTCATGCCGTATGTAAGGCGGATATATTTGTCACCGCTTCCGCCGTTGTAAAGAACGGAGAAGTTGTTGTAGTGGTCGTGTCCGCAGAAGATGGCTTGCAGTCCGTTTTCAAGGCCTACTTCAAACAAGGAGCAGGGATGCATTCCGCAGAAAACGCCGTAGGTTTCAACGCCGTTTTTCTTGGAGGGTTTTTCGCCCATAACACCAAAGTCAAATTTGACGTTGGCGGTGTCCTTGTTGTCTGCTTCAACAAACTCTTTCCAAGCATCTCTATACTCCATGATGGGGATGTGGACAAACACCATATTCTTCAATTCGGTTGCAGTTGCGTCAATGGCTTTGTTTGCAGAAACAAGCTTTTTCATCTCGGTTTCGTACCAATAAACTTGGCTATCGTGCAAATTGTCGTATTTCCATGCCAATCCAAGGATGTCGCCATCAACATAGCTGTGGCTGTCCATTGTGACAATGGCTTGGGTGACAACACCGGCGCTGTTTTTGACCTTGATGATGTTGTTGCCATATCCTTTGTCGCCACCGTGGAAGCCCTTTTCAAACAAACAATATTTGAAGTTTTGGCTCTCGTAATATTCACAGATATCTTCACGGGTGTAGTAGCTGTATGCCTCTGTGTCATGGTTGCCAAATGAGAACGTCCAGTATACTCCAAGTGATTCCATCAAGTTGGCAAATATTTTTGTTGCACTCAGGTTGTTGAGCGTGCCTGCTTGGAAAACAACAGGGTAGGCGATGTCGCCGGTGACAACAACAAGGTCGGGCTTTTGTTGACGGATCATTGTGGCAACAGCGTTCATTGCCCAAGGGTCAGTCTGCGATGAGAAACAACCCCCACCGATGTGGATGTCTGTGAATTGCATGACCACAAAGTCGTCATCTGTTGTAAAGGTCCAATAGCCATCGCTGTCTTTTACGGGCACAAGTTGCTCTCCTGCTTCATACTCAACAGCAGAGAAGCTTTGTGCTTGAGCAATAAGCCCCTTTACGCCCACGGCATTTGCAATTGCGCAACTGCCAAAGAAGATGACAAAAGCGCCCAAAATTGCGCCAACGATAATCAGCGCTTTTTTTGTGCGTTTTTTCTTTTGTTCGGGGGTCAAAGCTCTCTTTTCTTTTTTGGGTTTTTGTCCATCAAGGATGCCTTTGGCGTCCTCGGTCACAACCTCTTTGATTTCCTCGCTCATGTTATTCTCCTTTATGGCGGATGGGCACTATCTGTGCCGACACGCCTGTTTCATTTTTTATCATATCAACAAGACAATCTTGATTGTCAAAGATGTCTGATGAATCAAACTCAACCTCAACGGTGCAAAGCTTGTCGTAGGTGCCATAGTCGTGGATTTTGATTTCTCCAACGGACAGAACAAAGGGCTGGCCCTCAACAATGGATTTGATTTTTTGGATTGTGTCCTCTGGTTTGTCCCCAATGACGATGGTCTTTACGCTGTCCACTACCATGCGCACCGCAATGGCCAAAATGACAATGCTGAGCGCAATGCCAATCCAAGCGTCCACGGCGTAGTTGACGGTGCCGGATATGACGTAGGAGGCAAGAGAAGTGGAGCTGACACCAACGTCAAGGAAGCTGTCCAGCATGATTGCTTTCACAGCCACGGAATTGAACTTTTTGTTGAGGAAGAAGCAAGCAAGCCCAACCCCCAATTTGATGACTACTGCCACGGACATGATTGCAATGCTTGTTGCGCCAACCCAAACGGGCTCTGGCATTGCAATGCGGTTGACGGAGCGGATGAGGAAGAGCCCTCCGAGGATCACGGCCACCGCAGACACAACAAAGCCGGCAAGATATTCACTTCTGCCATATCCCTTTGCTTTGACGATGAGTGCAAGGGCAATGATTGTGATGACACAAGTGGCAACGTCAAGAAAGCTGTTGATGCTGTCCAGCATGACGCAAAGACTGTTTGAAGCCAGACCAACGTACAATTTGGCAAAGGCAAGCCCCACGTTCAATGCAATGATGACGGCAATGAGGATGATTGAGTTTTTGACGTTTTTGTTGCTCATAGGTTGAGTATAGCACAGGACGATGATTTTGACAATATGTCAAAAAAAGAAAACAAGCCCCAATAGAATAAAAAATAAAAAAAGAAAAAGGCAACTGAGGTTGCCTTTTGGTCTGAATTTGCTTGGTTTGACTATTTGGCGTCAGCGCCCTTTTCAACCTCGCTTTGTGCAGGAGTGTGGTCGGTGACAAAACTGAGGTTGCCGTTGCCGTCAATGGTGAGCACAATATCTCCGTGGAGATCGGTGCGATAGATGGTCATGTCGTCTGCGATGAATCTGTCAAGAGTGTCTTGGCGAGGATGCTCAAAGGTGTTGCCAGATGCGTTGCAACTGATGACAGCGTACTCGCAGTTGATGAAGTCAAGAAACTCTCTTGTTGATGAGGTTGCACTGCCGTGATGTCCCACTTTGAGCACGTCACAGTCAAGGACGGACACACTAAACTTTTCAATGAACTTGGGCTCATTGATTTCATTGCTATCTCCCGTCAAAACGACACGTCTGCCGTTGTATTCAAGGATGCCAATGGGTGAGATTGCATTTTTGGCTTCGGCATGGTTGAGGTGGGTGTCCTCCCAGTCCTCTGCGGTGTAGCAGTAGAAGTCAATGCGATAGGTGGTTTCAACAATGGAGAAGTTGCCAACGTTGAAGTTGATGGTTGCTCCCTCCTCGCTGAGTGCGGCAATGAAAAAGTCCGCCCACACACCAGTTGAAATTGTATCTTCATCGGTGAAGCGGTCAAGTTGTTCCTTGGGG
>JAFVYE010000005.1 GCA_017500745.1 Clostridia bacterium
ACTGAAAGAAATATGTGCAGATGCATTCATACACTGCACAAGTTTGACGGACGTTGTATTGCCACCCAATCTTGAAAGAATTGAAGGATTTGGTGACTGTTTTAGTTTGACAAAATTTGTTGTGCCAAGCAATGTGAAAGTAATAGGCGGTGGTGCATTCTGGAATACTGAAAGTATGACAAGTGTCACAATCCCAGCAAGTGTCAAAGTCATTGGTCACAGCGCCTTTTCAGGTCGCACAAGTCTAAAAGATGTGTATTACGATGGCACAAAAGAGCAATGGGAAAAAATCAAAATTTATGATTGCAACGATTCACTTTTGAGTGCAGAGTTGCACTTTGCAGAATAACCCACAGAGAAAAATGACCAAAAACCAAACAAAAAACCTCGGCAATCCGAGGCTTTTTTGTGTAACTATAATCTAATAACTATATTTTTTGTTACCCCTACTGCTATATCCATTTTTTGCCTGATACCAAATGACAAACTCTGCTTCAAGAATTGTAACAGGGGGATTGGGAGGATTGTTTGCAAAATATCCACTTATTAAGGTTATAATATCTGTATATTCATCTTCATCCAAATCGCTCCAAGGAGTTGTTTTGATTCCACTCTTCCATGTTTTCCAAAAACAACCCCCGATATTATTTTTCTTCGTGGTGGAGAGTGTAATTGGATTTGAACGATACCAAGGAACAACTTTGCTATAAAACCATTTCAGAGTAAAGCGATCAAGTGCCATGTGGCAATATTTAAAATGATCACGTTTACTATGTGCATCATTAAAACAGGAAAGGTGCTTGAAAGTCATATTGACAATTTTTTGAGCGATACCATATGTTGCGATTTTTTGGGCATTACACTGATTTAAAACGTCAATTATTTGGTTGCATACACCGCTGTGCCAGTTGTTAAAAACAGCTTGATTTATAGGTGCAGGATTTTTGAAATACGAAATATAATCCTTTGCTAGATTGGAGAAAAAATTGTTTTGCAACAAGTGTGCCACTAGCATCGAATTAATGACTTTATTTTGTATTGCTCGTTCGATTGTGCTGTATGCAATTGTGGTTGCCCATTCGACGTGTTTTTTTGATAGAATACTATAAGTGGTTAAGACAGTGTTTTGTGTTGGCGGATGTTGAATGCGTCCCCAAAGGCCAGCATAAAACTGATTTGCAAGTTTTGGATAGAGTGCCATATTCATTTTCTCCTAAGTTTATTAATTTATCGTATCATAGTTCTTTTGTGGTTTCAATATATGATTTATTATGGGACAATTTTGTCGCATTTGGTTTGATAATATATGATTGCAATCAAGGTTGCAGACACTATTATATTTGAGGTATATGAAATGAAAATCAAGAGTTTTTCAACAACACCGAACTTTTTTGATAGCATCAATTTTGATGACGGAAAAAACATACATTTCATTGCAGGGTATTGTTCCAAAATTGTCCTTGACCTTTTGAGGTTGTTGACTTTGGATTATGACGATCAAGAAAGGGTGACTACACTCAAATTTGACGAAGAATTTTTGATCCATGGAGATGTATGCCATGATGGTGACGTATACAATGTCACAAACCGTTGTTACGTTGACGAAAAGGGCGAGATTGATGGATATATGGGAGCAAACAAAGGTGAAAAATATGTTGTGCAAGACACCTTGGACTATATGGCACTTTGCACTGGCAACACACTGGGCGAAGAAAACGCCGCTGCAATCAAGAGCGCTGCACATCCTGTTGTCAAACCTAAGTTTGTTTATGATTTTTATGATGAAGCAAACCCACAAGACCTTGCTTATTTTCTCAGTCAGTATGCGGAGAGTGACAGACAAGTGTTTGTTGCCTTGCCAGATAAGTTTTTGACGGAAGATTTTGAAGAGAAGGTTCAGGTGCATAGGTTGCCCACCGAGTTGTATTCAAAGATATACCTTTTGAAGGCGTAAAAGCATATTGATTTTTTGGGAGCACTGGATTACAATATGTTCAACAAATATGCACAAAACCTAAGGGAGTATATTATGCCCGGTGTTGAACCCAAAAAGATGGCGTTGTGGCGTATCCAACAGATATTGTTTGAGCGCACCGATGCAGACCATCCGTTGAAACAAGAAGAAATCGCCAATATTCTTGAAAGAGAATATGGCATTGAGCTTGAAAGAAAAGCAATTGGACGTCATATTGCCGATTTGAAAGACGCCGGCATAGACATTATGCAGTGCCGTGAAGGAAGTTATATTGCAAGCAGGGATTTTGAAGACTCCGAACTGCGCCTTTTGATCGATGCTGTTTTGCAAAGCAAATATATATCTCAAAATCACTCAAAAGATCTCATTGATAAACTCAGCAAGTTGTCAAACAAGCATTTCAAATCTCACATCAATCACGTGCATTCTGTTGGCGATTGGAGCAAGACAGAAAACAAAGATGTGTTTTACAACATAGAAATCATTGATGAGGCAATCACCAATGGCAAGCGCATAAAATATACATACAATCTATATGGCGTTGACGGCAAGTTGCACGAGAGAAAGGAGCATACTATCAGCCCATATCAGTTGATACTCCACAATCAACGCTATTACCTTATGGGGCTAAACCATCGTTGGGGAGATATGTCCCATCATCGCCTTGACAAAATCACAAACATTGAAATACTCGACGATATTGCAACGCCACTTCGCAGTCTTGATGGATATAAAAATGGCATAGATTATAAGAAGATTTCTTCCACCATGCCATATCTTTACACCGATGAGCCTGAAAAAGTGACTTTTGTTGCAGATGAGTTTGTTGTTGACCAAATCGTTGACTGGTTTGGCGAAAGTGTCTACATGAAAAACATCGGCGACAAGAAGGTGCAAGTTGAAGTGAAGGTTAGTCCTATTGCAATGGAGTATTGGGCACTGCAATTTTCAAAATTTGTTGAGGTCAAATCGCCGGAGCATTTGCGCAACAAAATCAAAGATGCCCTTGAAAATGCTGTAAGCAAATACAACTGAACGCCATGAGAATCTCCGAACGAATTGTTTGGAGATTTTTTGTTTTTACAAAGGAGGACGTAAGAAAACAGAGTATACTTTTATATTGACGTTATGGGATTTTGGAGGTTGTGTTTTTGGGGAAGTGTGGTATAATGAGGGTAGTAAAAGTTTGGAGTATGATTTATGATTGTCAAAGTCAAAAAGCTGATGGATGGGGCGGTGATGCCCAAATATGGCACGGAGTTTTCTGCGGGGGCTGACCTTGTCAATGCAGGAGATGACGTGATTGTTGAAAGTGGCGCAACGGTGATTGTTCACACGGGAATTGCCATGGAGATCCCCGTGGGATACGTGGGGCTTGTCCATGCAAGGAGCGGGATGGCTACAAAGCGCGGGCTTGCGCCTGCCAACAAAGTTGGCGTCATAGACAGCGACTATCGTGGCGAGATTATGGTGGCGCTCCACAATCATGGCAGAGAGGCGCAAACTGTGGATCACGGCGAGAGAGTGGCTCAGATCATCATAACACCTTACATAACGGCAGATTTTGTTGAGGGAGACCTTGACGACACCATTAGGGGAGATGGGGGCTTTGGCTCTACAGGAAGAAAATGAAGGCAAAACCGCCCGATGAGGCGGTTTTTCATTTGAAAAATGAAATGTCTATTGACAAAGTAGTTCAACATTGATATATTTTTTATATCGCGAAAGCGAAATATTACATATCCGATCTTGCGCACCTACGGCGGTGAGTGGCTATGGGGTGCAAGGCGTTAGGGTATGGCGGGAAACGGCCATGCCTCCCAGTGTGGAAAGGAGAACTATGAAAAAACTCACATCACTTGCACTAGTGCTTTTGCTGGTGCTTTCTCTCGTCACGTTTGTGGCCTGCGATCCCGCAGACACCCCCTCTGCAGAAGAACCCAAAGTGGTTAGAATCTCTACAACAACCTCTGTCAACGACAGCGGTCTTATGGCATATCTCCAACCCTATTTTGAAGCAGACACCGGCTACAAATGGGAGATTGCAAGTGCAGGCACAGGTGCAGCAATCAAATCAGCAAAATACGGCAATGCAGACGTCATTCTTGTCCATAGCAAGTCACAAGAAGAAGCATTTGTCGCAGACGGCTTTGGCAGAGTTGTTGAAGGATATAGCGCAGAAAGAATTTCCTTCATGTACAACTACTTCGTTCTTGTAGGACCCACGGCAGACCCTGCAGGAGCAAAAAATGCAACTGGCGTCAAGGCAGCATTCAGCTCAATTGCATCAGGAAGCCACACCTTCATTTCTCGTGGTGACAAGAGTGGTACACACACCGCAGAGCTCAAGCTCTGGGACAGCGCACTTGGTCTTACAAATGATCCCGCAACCAGCGCAACATATGACTGGTACGTGTCAGCAGGTCAAGGAATGGGCGCATGCCTCACAATGGCCAACGAACAAGGAGCATATTGCCTCACAGACAAGGCAACTTTCCTCTCAATGAAGAACCATGCAGAAGGGGACAAGCTCCCCGGCCTTTCAATCCTCTTTGAACAAGACGATGCAATGAAAAACACCTATTCAATGATTGCAGTCAACCCCAATGCACCTTTCATTGATTCAGTCACTGGCGAAGCCCTCCCCGAAGGCACAGTCACCATTGACACAGAAGCAGCAAACGTGTTTATTAACTGGATGACAAGCACCAGAGCATCAGAGCTCATCGCACAATACGGCGTGGAGCAATATGGGCAAGCATTGTTCACAGTAATGTAATTTCAGATGACAGCATTTCAAAAAGCGTGGGAAATGGTGATTGGCCAAGACCCCATGCTTCAAAACATCGTAAAGACCACCCTTGAGATGGCGTTTACAAGCTCAATATTAGCGCTCCTTTTTGGAGTGCTAATTGGGCTTGTTGTTGCGTACAACAACTTTCCGGGCAAAAAGGTTGTTGTGGTGATTTTGCGCACCCTAATGGGACTTCCTCCCGTGGTGGTGGGCATAGTGGTGTTTATCTTGTTTTCTGGCACGGGTCCCTTTGGGCATCTCAAGCTCATATACTCGGTTGAACTGATGATTGTGGCTCAAGTTGTGCTCATCACACCCATTGTTGCGGGCATGACCGAGACCTCTCTCACGCCCATAGTGGACAGAATGCGTCCCACCGTCAAGGGACTTGGACTGTCCGTGCCCAAAAAGTTTTTCCTTGTTTTGAACGAGGGCAAATATCAACTGATTGCAGTCTATCTCTTTGCCTTTGCAAGAGCAATCTCCGAGGTTGGCGCAATCCAAATTGTTGGCGGAAACATATTGAACAAAACAAGGACTATGACCACAGCCATAGCCCTCAACTACAACACGGGCGACTTTGCTTTGGCAGTTGCACTTGGCATAATACTACTTGCAATAGCACTTGGCGTCAACCTTGTGGCAGGGCTGTTGCAAATGGGGCTCAAAAAGAGAAATGATTGAAATCACAGCACAAAAAAAGTATGGCGAAAGGGTTGTCCTTGACGTTGAAAAACTGCGCTTTGTAGAGGGCGAGGTTTACGCTATAATTGGTACAAACGGATCAGGCAAATCAACCCTCCTTGAAGCCATTGCAGGCACCTTAAAAGTTAAAGGAAGCGTGAGGGGTGTTGAGGGCAAAGACGTTGCGTATATGCCCCAAAAGAGCTACGCCTTTTCAATGTCAGTGCTGTCAAACGTCACGGCTCCTTGCCCCTTGTTTAGACTGCCCGCAGAAAGAGCAAAGGCAAAAAGATTGTTGAAACAAATGGGGCTACATCACCTTGCACGCAAAAACGCATCCCGCTTGTCTGGGGGCGAAACACAGCGTGTGGCGCTGGCACGAATGCTTGTTGCACCCCACGACTATCTCATCCTTGATGAGCCCTCTGCATCCATGGACGTGGAGTCCACTCTCATCAGCGAAGAGGTGCTCAAGGACTATCTTGAAAGGACGGGGTGTGCCTTGATTTTTGCCACACACTCAATGGCACAAGCCCGCCGTCTCAGCGACAAAGTCGTGTTTTTGGATGGAGGCAAAGTGATTGAAATGGGGTACACAGACGAAGTGCTTGACAACCCCAAAGATGACAGAACAAAAGCTTTTCTTGACAACTTTGCAAGATAAACACCTTGTTCTGCAAACAAAACGGAAAACAACAGCTTGATATAGACAACAAAAAAACGGCTCTTTTTGAGCCGTTTTTTTGTTGATTGTATGTGGACGTCAATCCAAGATTTCTATTTCATCTCCGGGGCGAACAATGCCACCTTTCAACACTTTTGTGAAGATGCCTTCACGAGGCATAATGCACACGCCAACCGTGCGTGCAACCTCACAGCCGTCTGCTGCGTGGCACTTTTTGCCAATCTGTGTGACTTCGTGGATGGTGTCGCCAATGCGGAGCTTTGTGCCAACGGGCAAGGTGTGGAGCTCAATGCCCTCGGTGGTGAAGTTTTCTGCAAACTTGCCTGTGCAAAGTCCGTCAATGCCGTATTGTTTCATTTTGGCAATGGACTCTACGCCCAAAAGACTGATTTGGCGATGCCAATTGCCTGCGTGAGCATCACCAACAATGCCGTGGTTTTCTCTTACTTCAACAAAGGGGACAGCGTGTTTTGTTTCCCCTTTCTTTTCGCTTACGTTTACTGCTACAATTTTCATTTTTCCCTCACGTATTTTCCGCTTTTGCCACCGTCCTTTTCGGTGAGGCGGACATATTCAATTGTCATGGATTTGTCTGCTGCTTTGAGCATGTCGTATATGGTGAGGAGGGCAATGCTCACAGCTGTGAGTGCCTCCATTTCAACCCCTGTTTTGCCCTCGCACGATGCGTATGACGTGACGTGCAGTCCGTCTGTGATTTCTTCAACGTCAACGCTGACTTTGTCAAGATTGAGATTGTGGCAGAGGGGGATGAGTTCGCTTGTCTTTTTTGCTCCCATGATGCCTGCAATCTTTGCTGTGGCAATGACGTTGCCCTTGGGTGCGCCCTCTTTGAGAAGGGCAAGGACATCGGGTTTTACAAGGATTTTGCCTTCGGCGATTGCATATCTTTTTGTGGAGGACTTGTCCTCCACAGACACCATATTCACTTGTCCGTTGTGGTCAAGATGAGTCAGTTGCATATTAACCTCCTATGTTGCTCATAGGCCTTGTTTGAGCGTCTTTTTCATATATATTGTGACAAAGTGGCTTGCGCTTTATCACTTGGTCAATGCGGTTGGAGAGGGTTGTTTCATCTGCCAAGAATGGGGTCAAATCGTACTCGCAATTTTCGTGGAGGCAGTTGAGCAATTTGCCATCTGCTGTCACTCGGACACGATTGCAACTTGGGCAGAATTTGTGAGATTTTGGAGCTATGAAGCCCACCTTTTTGCCGTCTGCAAATTGATAGGTACGACAGTTGCCCTCCTCGCCAACAAAGGTCAAGTTGAGCCCCGACACCACCTCATCGGTGGAGATGAACTTGCCTCTTGCAAAGTCAAGGGAGCTTTCAAAGGGCATAAGCTCTATAAAGCGGACCTCAACGCCCATATTTGCGCCAAATTCCGCAAAGGACTCAATTTGGTTGTCGTTGATGCCTTTCATCAGCACGGCATTGACTTTGACTTTGTCAAACGTGTCCTTTGCCACCTCAATGCCTTTTAATGCGAGGGCAAGGTCGCCACCTCTTGTCACAGAGCAGTACACTTGATTGTCCAAGCTGTCCAAACTTATGTTAACCCTTGAAAACCCGCATTCTAACAGGGTTTGTGCATATTTTGGGAGAAGAATGCCGTTGGTGGTCACCGCAAGGGTGTCAAAGCCGATTTCTCCAAGATTTCGTGCAAGGGTGTCAAACCCCTTTCTGACAAGAGGTTCACCTCCGGTGACACGGAGTTTCTTGACCCCTTTGTCGTGGAACACCTTGGCAATGGTGGTCATATCCTCAATGGACAAAATGCCGTTGTGATCCTTTTTGCAAACACCGTCCTCGCCCATGCAATATTTGCATCGTAGGTTGCATAGGTCTGTGATTGACAGGCGCAAATATTCAATTTTTCTGCCGTAGGAGTCAATCACTCAATCACCTCAATTTCGCCAGCTCGGCTGTGATCATATCCGCCAATCAAATCAAGCTTGTTTTTGAAGTCATCGCTCTTGAGATAGGCAATGAGGTCTTGCACTTTTGGGTCGGACAAGGTGTCGTATTTGACAAGAAAGTCGTAGCTTTCTTCTGCAAGGGGTTTGAAGTCAAGGTTGAAGGCACGTGCTGCGGACACAACGGCAACACCCGTGTCAAAGGAACCGCCGGCAATGCCTGCTGCCACGGCAAGATGAGTGTTGAGTTCCTTGTCGTATCCCACAATTTTGTCATGGGGTATGCCAAGGGTTTTCAAGGTGTAGTCCACAAGCAGTCGTGTGCCTGCACCAGATTGACGGTTGGCAAAGCGGAGACCTTTGTCTGCTACCTCGGCAAGAGAGTTGACACGCTCGCCGGGCCGAGTCAAGAACCCTTGAATGCGTTTTACGCATTTTATAAGAGCCATCTTTTGGCCTTTGAAGTACTTTTTGACGTAGGAGATGTTGTATTCGCCTGTTTCGGTGTCAAGGAGATGTATTGGGGCAAGGTGGCAAGAGCCACTGAGGAGGGCAGAGATTCCGCCCATACTGCCCACGTGTGAGGATGATGCGGGAATGCTGTCTGCAATGACGTCCACCAGCATATCGTGACTGCCAATAAACACAAGACGATTTTTGATTTCGCTCAATGGTTTAAGCAATATGACGTCAACCTCGCAGTCCTTTTCTATGCCTTCAACAAGGCGGGGGATTTCAAGTAATCCGTCTGCTTTGACAAAACTCATCACAGCTGCGGCGCCTCTGTCAAGGGGAGTTGCCACCAGCTTGCCGTCAACCTGACCAAGAGAAACACGCACGTACTCCTTTGCCTTGAAAGAGGAGGTGGTGCGTCTTGTGAGGACTGCCTTCACTCTTTCGGGAGAGGGGCACTTTTCTCCTGTGAGGAGCGCAATGAGGGGCTTGACCACAAGGGAGAAAACAATGTAAGCAGACACAGGATATCCCGGCACGCCAATGACGGGTTTTCCCTCTATTTCTCCAAGGATTGTGGGCTTGCCCGGTTTGATTGCAAGGCCATGGGTGTGGACCTTGCCAAGTTTTTCAATGATATGGACGGTGTAGTCCTTTGTGCCCGCAGAGGAGCCAGCGTTGATTATGACAACGTCATTGTCTGCCACCGCTTTTTTGACCACGCTTTCAAGAAGGGATTGGTCATCGGGGGTGACAGGAAAACGCACGGGCTCTCCGCCGTATTGTTTTGTGAGGGCAGAAAACACGTGAGAGTTGGACTCCATCAACTTGCCTTTGGCAAGTTTTGACGTGTCCTCAATGATTTCTCCTCCTGTGGGCAAAATTGCAACACGAGGGGTTTTGGACACCTTGATTTGTCCCTTTGTGGCGGACACAATGCACCCCATATCCTCGGGGCGAATGCGGTGGCCAGAGGGCAAAAGCATTTCATAGGCAGACACGCTCTCGCCAACAACACGGACGTGTTGCATTTGGTGGGCAGGAGCAATGATCTCAACAACGCCATTTTCTCTTTTCAAGACGTCCTCAATCATGATGACGCTGTCAAAGCCGTCGCTGATTGCTCCGCCGGTGTTGATATAGTTGAAGTCAATCCCTTCACGGAGGGAAACAGGAGTCTTTTCGGTGGCGGAAATTGTGCTTTCGGCAAGGACCTCAATGCCATCCATTGCCGCTGCATTATAGACGGGGTCGCAAAAGTCCGCAAAAACTGCTTCTGCTGTAATGCGTCCAAGGGCGTCCGCTGACGGAATCATCTCTGCGCCAAGCTTTGAAAAGGTTGACAGATAGCCCGCAAGAGAGGTTTCAAAATCGTTGTTGTCAATGTATGTTTTTCTGTCCATATCAGTCCTCAATGAAGAGGCAAACTTCAATGCCTTCCCCTTGGTTTATGCCCTCGGTGTTTTCATCAAGACAAGTGAATCCGTCCGCCTTTGCAATGACAGACATCATGCCTGACTTTGTAAAGAGAGGGGTGGCGTACACCCCGTCCTTTTCATATGAAACGGACACGGGAATAAAGGAGAGTTTGCCCGGAGAAGAAGGGAAGTTGCTCTTGGCTTTTGCGTGGATAACCTTGTGTGAAGCATGACCTGTGTGATTGAGATATGCTCCACCAAAAAGGTTTGAAAAAGTCATATAACATGCCATGGGATGGCCAGGGAGGCCAATGGCAATTTTTGAGTAGGTCTTGGCAAGGATTGTGGGCTTGCCGGGCTTGACTGCAAGACCGTGGAAAAGCACTTCTCCCGCCTCTTGCAAGGTGACAAAAGTTGCGTCCTTTTGACCCACAGAACTGCCTCCAGAAAGGAGCACTACGTCCGCCACTTGACAGGCCTTACGGAGAGTGTCTCTGAAGATTGCCTTGTTGTCTACTATGCGCCTCTCAAACACCACTTTGCCATAGGGGCGGATTGCGCCTTTTAAGAGGGTTGTGTTTGTGTCACGGACAGCAGAGGGGCGATAGGGCTCGTCAATGGAGATGAGCTCATCTCCGGTTGAGATGATGGCAAACTTCAACGGGGCGTACACTTCAACCTCGCTGACACCGCAAGAAGCAAGCAATGAGCAGAAACGAGTGTTTAACACATCGCCTTTGCGCATTAAAATGTCGTTTGTGCCAATATCTGCGCCTTTTGCAATCACGTTGTCGCCACTTGATTGTGCCTTGTGTATGGCAAGTGTGTCATGAAATCCCTCCACGTATTCAATCATGACAACGGTGTCTGCACCCTCGGGGAGCATGCCTCCTGTGGGCACATAGACGGCCTCGCCGTCTTTGACTTTGAGGGTGGTTGCCTCGCCCATTTCAACAGATCCAACCATGGTGAGCAGAGCGGGGATTGACTCGCTTGCACCAAGGATGTTTGCGCTCTTCACGGCATATCCGTCCACGGTTGAACGGGTGAATGAGGGCACAACTTCTTGTGACAAAACGTCCTTTGAAACAATGCGTCCAAAGGCATCGTGAAGGGGGAGAGTCTCCCTCTTTATTTCAGGCATGTTTGCGCTGAGCAATTTGATGCCGTCTTTTAGGGATATTGCTTTGAAAAAGTCCATCAGTTTCGTCCGCAATCCTTGACGTCTCCTTGCACCAAATCAAGAGCGTGAAGGACTGGCTTTTCTATGATTTCAAGGGATTCAATTGCGGCCTTTGGCGAGCCGGCAAGGTTGATGATGAGGGTGGTGTTTTTCACCCCTGCAACACCACGGGAGAGCATTGCGTTTTTGGTGTACTTCAAGCTTTCGTAGCGGATGGCTTCTGCAATGCCGGGCACTTGTTTGTCAATGACTTCAAGAGTTGCCTCGGGGGTGACGTCACGGGGTGCAAGGCCGGTGCCTCCAGAGGTGAGCACCAAGTTGAAGCCCTTGTCTGCAAAGGAAAGAAGTTGCTTTTTGATTTGATCTTTGTCATCGGGGAGCACAACGTAGTCCACGTCAAAATTGCGAGCTTTCAAAAACTCCACGATGATAGGGCCACTTTTGTCCTCTCTTGTGCCGTAAAATGAACGGTCACTGCACACTATTACACCTGCTTTCATTGTCTTCTCCAAAAATTGATGTATACATTATAACGCATTGATTATAAATAATCAAGGACAATGTGACAACACCACGTCAAGATTGCATTTTGTGGGCACGGGCAAGGCAAATCCTTGAGGAAAATGTGTGTGTTGACTATGGGAGCAAAAGGGTGTATAATGTACGTATCAATGTGCGCCCGCATGGGCAAAGTGTAGTATTATGGAATTTGTCAAAAAAGTAAAGGACGCCACGGCACCCACCCTTCAAAGAATCAAAAACGGGTTGGGCCCTGTTGATAGTTTTGTGAAGAAATTCATCTACACAGACTACTATATGTGGCTTATACTTGCAATCGTGTTCATTGGCTGGGTGACAAGATGTGCTCCCTTTGGATTTATTGCACTCATTCTTGTGTCATCATTTGTGCTGTTGTTTGCAGACGACCTGTTGCCACTTCTTGTCAACATATGTTCGGCTGTGCTTATGATTTATGAAGATACAATTGAGGAGTTTTTGTATCTCTGGCCGGTGTTTATCCCTCTTGGCATTGCCATTGCCGTGTTTGTGGTGCGCAACGTCAAGTTTAAAAAGACCATCCCCGACAACAAATTCCGTTTGGGCAAGATGTTTTTCCCTCAACTTGCTGTGTCTGTTGCTCTCATCATTGGTGGCGCAGGCGTTGTCAGCGCAGAGGGCTATCTTATGGCATTGCCCAACACACTATTTCTTGGCGTAGGCGTCCTTGCGGTGTATCTCCTTGCTCGCAACTTCATCCGCACGGACAAAGAGGTTGATCAAGCAGAGTATTTTGCAAAGATATTGGCATACGTAGGAGTGGTGATTGGCATCCAACTGGTCATTGCAATTGCAAGAGCAGGGGTTGAGCCCGCACATTGGGCGGGAGCATATTGGGATATTGGATGGGGCAACCGCAACAACGTGGCAACCTATCTCATTTTTACAGCCCCCATGTGCCTCTATCTATTCACAAGACATCGCTATGGCATAGTGTTCTTTGCCATGGCTGTGTTCCAATACGTCTGCCTCATCATGACCTTCTCACGAGGAGGCATCCTCTTTGGCATGATAGCAGGGGTTTTTGGACTTGCCTTTTCCGTCTGGAAGGCAAAGGATAAAAAACGTCAACTCGTCTATGTTGCCATGGTCCTTGCTGGCTTTGCTTTGTTCTGCATAATATGTAGAGATGGAGTCAAAGACGCCATCAACAGTCTGCTTTCACGAGGCACAGGGCTTAGTGGACGTGATTCGCTTTACGTTGAGGCGTGGGAGCTTTTCAAACAAAAGCCCTTCCTCGGTCACGGCCTTGGATATATGGGAGTTGGTCCCGGTGGGGTGCACGAAGCCATCAAGATCTATTGGTTCCACTCAACCCTCTTCCAAGTCATTGCATGCATGGGCGTGGTAGGCATATTGGCATACGGATATAGCTATGTTGTCAAGGGCATAATTCTTGCCAAAAATTGGCGCAACCCCTTCAACATTTTTATGGCAGTCGCCTTCCTTGGATTTGAAGGTTACTCCATGATGGACACAGGCACGATGGTGCCTTTCCCCAACATGATTTTGGTCATCATAATTATGTGCGTTGTGGAGATGTTTACTTCAAACACCGACACCGTCACCTTTGACAAATTGTGCAGGACAGAGGTCTACGTTCGTGATGACAAGCACGCAGATGACAGCGTCAAAACGCAACAGCAAAACTGAGTTTGTTGAACAAGACAAAAACAAAAAAACCACCGCAATCGGTGGTTTTTGTTTTATGTTTTGACACTTAAAGTCGTTGTTTTGCTGTTAGAATCACTTTACAACAAAGCACACAACGGCGTCTTTTTCAATGGTTGCGGTGGCTTTTTTGCCCTTGACCTTGGCCGTGCCAACTATGTTTTCAACGGTGATGACTTCGCCAAATTTTGCATTGACATAGCTGTCGCCCACAAGCTTGTCAAGGTTGAATGACACCTTCTTTTTCAGCTTGGTTTTGTTGAAGAAGCAGATTGCCGTGCCTCCTTCAACGGGCTTTGCAAGGACGTCAATGAGGCCACGCTTTACACGTTTTGCTTGCTTGCATTTTGTGTCCTGATTGATGGCAATGAGGGCCTTGTTTGTGACGATGTCCTTCACAGAATCGGGCATTTTCCGCAGGTCGTTGCCAAGGACGAGAGGTGCGTTCATATAGCACCAGAGGGCAAAGTGTGACATGTTTTGATTGTAAGTCAGCTTGCCGTTGCCAACTTCAAGCATATCGGGGTCGTTGTAGTGGCCGGGGGTGGCGTGGCGGTAGAGTCTGACGTTTCTTTCATATATGGTTTTGATCCAAGGCCACCAAGGACGGATGTCGGGGGTGGTGCGCCACATGTTGCCTGCTGTTGCGCCCCAAAGCCAAGGTTTTCTGAAACCCCATTCACAGATTGAAAAGAGAATGGGTTTTTCGGGATTGCCCGTTTCATCGGCCACTCGTTTTGTGCCGTCACGGAGGGCCTTTGCCATACGGCGATAGAGGAGGGTTGCGCTGTCAATCTTGCCACCCACAGGGTTGTATAGTTTGACGACGTTGACGCCTGCTTTCATGTCAACTGCCACTTGGAAGCGTGCAGTCCAGTTGTAGTGTTTTTGTGAGGGGAACTCAATCTCATAGGGAGTGCCGTTGACCTCTGCAATGAGATACTTTTCATATTGTCCTTTTTTGCGGATGTTGATGGTGAGGGAGTACTTTCCATCCTTTTCAACAAAAACGTTGTTGAAGGTGAGTGATCCCTTGCCTCCGTCAAGGCCGGACACGTGTCTGCCTCCGTCAACGTGACTGTCCTTCATAAATCTTGCAAGGCCACCCAAGATGCCGTTGGAGCAGTTGTAAAAGACTCCGTCTTTTGTGCCGTAAGGCGCAACGGTTATGCCGTACACCAAAGGGGCGTAGGTGGGAAGGGGGACGTTGTGACAGAAGTCGTACTTGAAGTACTCAATGCCCCATTTGGCGATGGTGTAGGCGTCACGAGCTTCGTTGCCAAGAGAGGCGGGCAAGTCCTCGCAAGTGAGGGTGCCGTTTGAGGAGTAGATGCCAAGTTTGAGTCCAAGATCGTTGACACGCTTTGCAAGAGCGGGGATGCCTTTTGAAAAAGCAATGTAGTCCCCCACCAAATTGCCCTCCTCATCTCTGTTGTTTGAGTGCCAGCAATCGTCAATGTTGACGTAGGTGTAGCCAGCGTCTTTGAGCCCGCTGTCAGCCATTGCCTTGGCGGTGTCGTAGATGAGGTCCTCACTTATGTTGCCTCTAAAGGTGTTCCAGCTTGACCAACCCATGAGAGGGGTGCGTCTTGCCACGCCCTCATATTCAGGTACGTCTGGGACGGGAGCCACCGTTTTGCTTCCAAAGAGAGCGTTTTTTACAAAACAGATAGGACACATGCCGTTTCTTTTCATAGTTCACTTCCTTTTGTTGATGAAATCATTTTAGCAAAAGACAAGGAGGAATACAAGAGCCAATTGACAAAGAGGTCAAAAAGGTAGCTTTGGAGTGATCGCCGTGATATTTTAGTAAAAACTTAAAAATCGGGCATTTGTGCAAAATTGACTATTTACAACAGTCCCATTCAAATGGTATAATCATCATATATTAAAATACTAAAGGTGGACTTTATGGGAAAATACGTTATTGCTTACGACATCGGCACCACGGGTGTAAAAACCTGTCTTTTTGAAATTGAAAAGGACATCAAAATGCTTTCTGCAGCAAGCGAGGGCTACAAATTGTACGTCTTGGACGGTGGCGGAGCAGAGCAAGACCCTGATGAGTGGTGGGGCGCAATGCGCTCAACAACAGCATCAATCTTTTCAAAGGTGGACGTAAAACCTGAAGAGGTTGAAGGAATATCCTTCTGTTCACAAGCCCAAGGGCTTGTCCTTGTTGACAAGGATGGCAACGCAATTCGCAGAGCGTTCAGTTATATGGACCAACGTGCTCGTGAAGAAATCAAGGAAGGCATTGCATATGGATTCCAAATTGCAGGGGGCAACGTGGCAAAGCTCCTCCCCTCACTTATGATAACCGGCGCAGCACCTCTGTCAGTCAAAGACCCTGTTTGGAAATATAATTGGGTCAAAAAGCACGAGCCAGACAACTTCAAAAAAGTCCACAAGTGGCTTGACGTCAAGGACTATCTCATTTGCCGTATGACAGGGGAGTTTATCATGACCTACGACTCTGCTTTTGGCACGGAAATGTACGATTACAAGAAAAAGTGCTTCTCAAAGAAGATGTGCAAGATGTTTGGAGTTGACATCAATCACTTCCCTCGCCTCATTGCGTCAACCGAATGCGCTGGCACAGTCACCAAAAAAGCCGCAGAGGAACTGGGACTTGCAGAAGGCATAAAGGTGTATGGCGGTGGCATGGACGCAAACCTCATTGGCGTTGGAGCAGGAAGTACGGGCCTTGGAGACACTCACATTTACAGCGGTACGTCTGGCTGGATTGGCACAATCACGGACAAGTCTGTGGTTGACGCAACCGCAATGATTGCAGCAACCGTGGCGGCGGAAGAGGGCAGATTCAATTATTTTGCAGAGCTTGAAACCTCAGGCAAGTGTCTTGAATGGGTCAAAGACCACCTTGCCCTTGACGAAATCGGCATATATATCCAAAAGAAAAACGTCACCGAGGACATTGAAACCAAGTATCTCAGCTTGTTCCAATATATGACCACAATCGTGGACGACATCCCTGCGGGATGTGGTGGTGTAATCTTCACCCCTTGGCTCCACGGCAATCGTTGTCCCTTTGAGGACCCCAACGCAAGAGGCATGTTCTTCAACATCTCCCTTGAAACAGGCAAGACCGAACTTATCCGTGCAGTCCTTGAAGGCATCTGCTATCACAAGCGTTGGATGCTTGAATCCTCTGCC
>JAFVYE010000029.1 GCA_017500745.1 Clostridia bacterium
GACCGCAAAGGCATATGAGCAGACCAAGCGGTTCTCTCTTGTCTCGGGGCTTTCATCTATGTGCTTTTGGCGGTAGAGCATCTTTGCCTTTCTCTCCGTGCCAAGACCGCCGGGAAGAGTGCCTTCTGCCTTCAAGCCTGCCTTGATTGACTTCTGCATTTGATGCCAAATTTCATCAAGAAAATCCCAAATTTCTTCGCCCTCGTACTTTTCTACGTATTGGGGAATTGTGAGGTCATTCTCCTCGCAAAAATTGCGGATCTCCTCATAGGAGTTGTGAGGATAGACTTCCTCTGGAACGTACGAGGCCTCTCCCTCAATCTCAATTGCTCCGCCACCAACGCTGCAAACACGCCAATGACCTCTCTCCTCATCGCCAACCATTGCGTACATATCCATGGTGTTGGGGTGAGGGATATTGGTTGTCTCCTTGTCAAAGATGACCTTGACGGGTTTTGTGAAGGTCTTTTCAAGGACGGTGTTTGTGCCGTGGCCCTTGCCTGTCAAGGCAAGTGAACCGTAAAGCACCACGAGATAACTTTCAACCTCGGGGAATTTCTGCTCAAAGAGTTTTGCTGCTTTTTCGGGGCCGATTGTGTGGGACGATGATGGTCCACGGCCTGTTTTGTAGAGTTCTTTTAGACTTTTCATAAGGCATCAGCATTATTATAGCACACCCCGCTGGACAAGTCCATAGACAAAAAACAATAATTGCAAATTTTCAAATTTTCCAAATAGTTGCAAACTATTTGCCAAAAGCTGTGGATTGTGGTATTATACGCAAAGTCAAATCTCGTGCGCATACACGAGAAATCCCAATGAAGCAGGACACTATGGTTAGAGAAGATTTGAGAAACGTTGCAATCATCGCCCACGTTGACCACGGCAAAACAACCCTTGTTGACGGTATGCTCCGTCAATCTGGCACTTTCCGTGACAATCAACAAGTGGCAACTTGCGTCATGGACAGCGGTGACCTTGAAAAAGAAAGAGGCATCACCATCCTTGCAAAAAACACTTCAATCCATTTGGGTGACGTCAAGATCAACCTTATTGACACCCCCGGACACGCCGACTTCTCTGGAGAAGTTGAGCGCGTGCTCAAAATGGTCAGCGGTGTTCTTCTCCTTGTTGACGCCCAAGAAGGCCCTATGCCCCAAACTCGTTTTGTGGTGGAAAAGGCCCTTGCTCTCGGCCTCAAAATCATAATTGTTGTCAACAAAGTTGACAAGCCAGACGCACGTCTTGACGAGGTTGCGGACGAAGTCCTTGAGCTCCTCCTTGACCTTGAAGCTGATGATGAGCAACTGATGAGCCCCATCCTCTACTGCTCTGGCAAATCAGGCACCGCCACCTTTGACTACCATAAGCCCGGCACGGATCTCAAACCCCTCTTTGACACCATCGTGGACTATATCCCCGCTCCCGAGGGAGATGACGAAGGGGAACTGCAACTGCTTGTCAGCGCCATAGACTACAACGAGTACGTTGGTCGCATCGGCATCGGCAAGATTGAGCGTGGATCTGTCAAGGTCAATCAAGAGGTTATGGTGTGCGACTATCACGGCCTCTCCCCTTACAAGAGCAAGATTGTCACTCTCTTCCAAATTGAAGGATTGAAGCGCACCCCCGTCACAGAGGCAAAAGTTGGAGACATCGTGTGCTTTAGTGGCATTGAAAACATCACAATCGGCAACACCGTCTGTGCAACCACAAAAATTGATCCCGTGCCCTTTGTCAAGATTGGCGAGCCCACCATTGAAATGAATTTTTCTGTCAACGACAGCCCCTTTGCCGGACGTGAAGGCAAGTTTGTCACGTCACGACATCTCCGTGACAGACTTTTCAAGGAGCTTTTGAAGGACGTGTCATTGAGAGTGTATCAAACCGAAAACGCAGACACCTTCAAGGTGTGCGGTCGTGGCGAAATGCACCTGTCCATCCTCATTGAAACAATGCGCCGTGAGGGATATGAATTTGGCGTTGGCACACCCAAGGTCATCTTCAAGACCATTGACGGAGTCAAATCCGAACCTATGGAGCGTCTTTTCATTGACGTGCCCACCGAGTGCACGGGCACGGTTATGGAGCGTATGGGCACACGAAAGGGCGAGCTTGTGACAATGTCACCTCAAGGAAGCAGAATCCGTATGGAATTTATCATCCCTGCCCGTGGACTTTTTGGATTTAAAAACGAATTTCTCACAGACACCAAGGGCGAAGGCGTCATGAACCAACTCTTTGACGGCTACGGCCCTTACAAAGGACCTATCCCCCGCAGACATACGGGAAGTCTTGTGGCCTTTGAAACAGGCGAGGCAGCAACCTACGGTCTCTTCAATGCTCAAGATCGTGGTACTTTGTTTATTGATCCTCAAACCCCCGTCTATGAAGGCATGGTTGTTGGCGTATCTCCCAAGGCAGAGGACATCCGTGTCAACGTGTGCAAACGCAAGCACGTCACCAATATGCGTGCAGCAGGCAGCGATGAAGCATTGCGCTTGAACTCAATCCGCCGTTTCTCCCTTGAAGAAGCCATTGAGTTTTTGAACGATGATGAAATGCTTGAAGTCACTCCCAAAAACATCCGCATAAGAAAGGTTGTCCTATCTGGCGAGATGCGTATGAAGATGGCCTTTGGCAAGGTGAAAACTGAGGAATAACCGTATTCTAACCCGTCAAAACCAATTTTTGTCGGACAAAAAATATTTTTTGACAAAATAAAAAGGACTGCAATCGCAGTCCTTTTTTTCATGTCAACACTACTCCGCTGTGGACTCAACCCACTCTCTTGCCTCATCAAAGGAGTCAAAGGTGCGAGTTGTGTCGCCAATGGTGACCGTCACCGGATAGTGGCAAAAAGCAAGGGTTTGCACCGCTTGCTTTTTGTTGTCAAATTGTTTTTTCTCGCTGTCAATGACAATCATCTTAGACGTTGAGGATACGGCAGATTTGCTTCTTTGTGATCATGAACACGATGTCAAGGATCCACATGATGAATCCAAGGCCGATGAGGCGAAGGATGCCTGCCACGATTTTGCCTTCTTTAAGGCGTGTCAATGCGCCAAGAAGCCATGCTGTGAAGGGGATGATTGCAAGAATGACACTTGCAACGTAAGGAAGACCAAAGTAATCTTTGCTACCTTTTTTTGCCATAATTATACCTCCAATTGTTTTGTGGTTTTATTTTATCACAATTTTTGCTCGGTGTAAACACCGAATTTTTGTCCTATCCACGAAGAATGGGGTTTCTTGCCGCCTTCACTTCATCAGGACGCTTGATTGCAGCATGATGAGGGGCTTGATGCAACTCATCAGGACAAGTGTATGCTTTGTTGTACAGTTCAATGAGCAAGTCCGCTGCTCTGTCAAGGGTGTCCTTTGACTCGGTCTCGGTGGGCTCAAACATAAGTGCCTCGTGGACTATCAAGGGGAAATACATGGTGGGAGGATGCATGCCTCCGTCAATCATTGCCTTTGCCACGTCAATGGCGCTCACTCCCGTTTCCTTTTTGAGATTTTCAAGTGACAAGACAAACTCGTGCATGCAATGTCTGCCCTCCTCGGTGGGATAGTACTTTTCAAGGCGGGATTTGAGATAGTTTGCATTGAGCACGGCTGTTTCGCTTGCCTCTTTCAAGCCCTCTGCTCCAAGAGTAACGATATATGCAAGGGCCTTTGCGTACACACCAAAGTTGCCATAGAATGAGGTCACTTTGCCAATGCTGTCATCGCCGTGGGCAAAGTCATATCCGCTGTCTGTTTTGACCACTCTGGGATTGGGCATGTAGGGAGCAAGGGCCGACTTGCATCCAACAGGGCCACTGCCGGGGCCACCACCACCGTGAGGAGTGGAAAAGGTTTTGTGCAGATTGAGGTGGATGACGTCAAAGCCCATGTCGCCGGGGCGTACAATGCCCATGACTGCGTTGAGATTGGCTCCGTCATAATAGAGCAATCCCCCTGCCTCGTGGACAATCTTGCTTATCTCTTCAATGTTTCTTTCAAAGAGTCCAAGGGTGGTGGGATTGGTGAGCATGAGCCCTGCCGTGTCCTCGCCAACCACTTGTCTTAATGCGTCAAGGTCAACACCCTTTTCATCGTTTGACTTGACTGCCACAATGTCAAATC
>JAFVYE010000030.1 GCA_017500745.1 Clostridia bacterium
AGGACAGGGACCTGCTTCCACGACTGTCACGGGAATGACTTTGCCGTCTGCTGTGAAGATTTGGCTCATGCCTAATTTCTTTCCGATGATTGCTTTATCCATGTAAAGTTCACCCTCCTAATTATTTTGCGATTTTGGTTTTTGTGTGATTAGAGCTTGATTGAGATGTCAACGCCGGCGGGCAAGTCGAGCTTCATGAGTGAATCAACGGTCTTGCTGGTGGGATTGAAGATGTCAATCAAACGCTTGTGGGTACGAAGTTCAAATTGTTCACGGCTATCCTTGTACTTGTGGGTTGCACGAAGGATGGTGACGATTTCCTTCTCGGTGGGAAGAGGGATAGGACCAGAAACTTTGGTGCCTGTCTTCTTCACTGACTCAACGATTTTTTCTGCTGAGATGTCGATGAGATTGTGGTCGTAAGCCTTAAGTTTGATTCTAATTTTTTGTCCAGCCATTATTTAGCCTCCTACATATTTAACACTTATCCGTGTGTGTCTTTTATTTTTTTATCGCCGTTTTGGCGGCGAAAACCGTGCCCACGAGGACACAGCGCGAGTAGAATATCAATTATGACGGAGTTTGTCAAGCAAAAAAATGCACTATTTTTAAAAAAATCATAATATTGTAAAAAAATATCCGTCTTACACTATATATAGAGATATAAAAAAGCAAAAACCACCATTTTCGGTGGCTCTGCGTCAAGGGGCAAAAACAGGATTTTTTCCTTTCAAAATCTCAACTTTCCAATTTGCAATTATTTTTTTACGCTGACAATTCTCTCAAAAACAATTACTTCAAACACTTCCCCGTCAATGCGTCTTGATAGATGATCCAGTAGCCGTTTTCACAAGAAATTGGCAACCAAACACAAAGGTTTTTGATCTCATCAGGAGGAGTTTTGCTCTCTTTTGAGGGCACGCCGTAACATATGTATGACACCGTGTCGCAGTCATAAACAAGCCCAACAACGTAGAATCCATCAACCGCCTCAACCTGCACCCATCGGCTGTTTGGCACCGCTTTTGTCAACTCCTCTGACTCTGGAAAACACACAAAAAGCTCGTCAATCTGTGGCTTGACAGACAAATAAAAATTGCTTCCGTCAAAGTGCACGTCATCAAAAGAAAAGCATTTTGCTCCTGCAGTATTTGCCTCGTTTGCCCCTGATTCCCCTTGCTTTTTGACACGGTCTACGAAGTCAACATCTTGACAAAACGTCCTTGGCTCATCTCCCTTTTGCACCTCTTTTTTGCTGTTGCACACGTCAATTTTGTCCCTTATGTTTTGAGGGCTTTCCTCCTCAAAATTGTCGTCAAATTTGCCCTCGTTTTGTACAGGATTTTCTGCTGGCACGGCTTCACGTTTTATACCGCCTTTTGCTTTGCCAATTTCCTCTTTGTCATTGTCTGTTTTTGCAATGCTTTTTTGCGCAACATCTTCCCTATCAATCCTCCTCAAAAGGTCGCTGAGCGCAGGTGCTTTTGGAGTGCCTCCAAAGTAGATTTCATCTCCGTCCACAAGCAACACGTCAATTTGCTCATTTGCTTGAAAACGCACTTTATAGTCATTTTTGCCAACATAAAGTGCTTGTTTTGCGATTTCTTTGCCAAATAGCACTACATAAGCATCCTGATGTTTCACCCCTTTGTCAAGGTTGAAACTTGTCCTTTTGTTGCCGTTGTCCACCTGCATTTTGAGGTGTTTTGCAAGGCCGTTTTCGCTGGTCAATATCACCAATTTTTCATCCATTTTCATAGCCATTTCTCCTTCAAAAAAGACTATGTTTTGCGCCCTATTTTTATGACAAATTTTTATGTTTTTCGCTCTATTTTTGCGTCAGATCACGGCTTAATATTGTCCTGCAATCAAGGTTTGGTTTGCTGTCCATCCTCATCAAAATGCATCACTTTTGTCTGTTCACTTTGCTTTTCACCCACTATGATGTATAATGCCCTTAGGAGATTACTATGGCAATAAAACTCATCGGCATTGACTTTGACGGAACACTACTCAATGACAAAAAGGAAATTCCTCCTCTCAACGTGGAGATGATCAAGCACGCCACAGAAAAGGGCGTTATGATTGCCCTCACCACAGGTCGTCCAATCAACGAAGTGACACAGGGCTATCATCATCAACTTGGCATCTTCAAAAAGGGGCACCCCTTCATTGCATACAACGGAGCAGCCGTCATGGACATCACAGACGGCACCTTTTTCATCAAAAATGAGCTCAACTTGACAGAGGTCAAAGAGGTGTTTGCCCATGCAGAAAAGTACAATGCCGTGTGCTATGCCTATCGCAATGATGCCCTGCTTTACAACTTCCTCAACGACTACATTTGGGAGGAAAAGATCTTCAACGACACGGTTTTCAAGCCCATTGACCTTGATGCTCTCCCCAATGACTTCACTTGCTTTAAGGTTATGTTTGCAGAGTCCCCAGAGCTTCTTGACCGCATGGAACGTGAAATGCCCCAGCACCTCAAGGATAAATACACCATCCTGCGCAGTCTTGACCACTTCCTTGAATTCATCCCCAAATGTGCAGACAAGTGGACTGCTTTGAAATCCGTAGGCGAGATGTATGGCATCAAGGAGGACGAAATCATGGCCATTGGCGACTCCATGAACGACTACTCCTTCAAAAACGCCAAATATAGCGTGGCAATGATCAATGCGGTGCCGGGCATCAAAGAGGCATTCCGCTATCAAACCACCCTCAACAACAACGAGGGCGGTGTTGGACAAATAATCCGTGATATGGTGCTAAAAGATTGACAACTCAAAACATAATTTACAACAAAAAACCGACCATAAGGTCGGTTTTGTTTTTCTATTTGCATATCTTTTCAATTAGAGGGGCAAGGTCTTTCCAATCATCTCCCTCATATTCAAAATGTATTACGTCTGCTCTCACAGGGTGCAACCTGTCATCTGCTTTGCTTTGCTCGGCGGGTGTCAATGCCGTGTGCATATATAGCGTTGCCATGCCCAATGCTTTTGCTCCTGCAATGTCCGTGTCACGGTCGTTGCCTATCATAACACATCTTTTTACGTCAAGATTATGGTCGCAAATTAATGATTCATAAAATCTTTTATCCGGCTTTCTGCATCCATAGTTTGATGACAAATACACTCCGTCAAACAAATCGTATATGCCAAGCATTTCAAGCTCCTTGGTGGTGAACACTCTTTGAGCGTTTGACAAAAGCCAGAGTCGGCATCCAAGTTCTCTCAGCCGTTCAAGAGCCTCCCTCACGTGAGGATACAGCCGAATATACTCCGTTGACTTTTGTCTAAAACGCCATGCGCCATCCTCAACTATGGATTGAGCAATCTCAACCCCTTCCCTTTTCAAAAGCACTGTGAGAACCTCATCAAAGGGGATGTCGGGATAGCACTCGTAGTTTTGGCCCTCTTTTGATTCTCTCAGTTTGATTTCATCTTGAAACCTTTTTTTCAGTTCATCTCCGCTGATATTAAGGCCATAGGGCGCAAAAAAAGAAGCACACTCCTGCCATACCCTGTCTGTTTCGTCGGTATGTATGTCCACGAGCGTGCCGTACAAGTCAAAAATAAGGTCGGTGTATTTCATTAGAACTGATGACTGAGGCGGATATAATCCTCAAGCGAAAGGGCCTCCCCCCGCACTCTTTCATCAAGCCCAGCATTTTGCAACTTTTCTGTTGCCTCTGCTTTGGTGAGCCCCATTGATGCGTTGAGATTGTTGACCAAGGTTTTACGGCGCATGGCAAATGCGCTTCTCACAAGGCGATGGACAAGGGCCTTGTCCTCTCCGTCAAGTTTGCCCTCCTCAACGTCTATGCGCACCACTGCGCTGTCCACGTTGGGAGCAGGATAAAACATGTTGCGATTGACCTTGCGAGTGATTGTTGCGCTTCCTCTGAGAAGCACCGCAAGGGTTATTGCAGAGTAGTCTGGAGTGTTGGGCTTTGCCACAAGGCGTCTGCCCACTTCTTCTTGCACCATAATTGTGAGAGAGGTCACTTTGAGGTCGCTCTCCAAAAATCTCATGATGAGAGGGGTGGTAATATAGTACGGCAAGTTGGCCACCACCTTAAACTCGCCATCTCCAACTATTGACTTAAACTCATCGTCTTTCATCTTGAGCACGTCACGGAAGATGACGTCAACGTTGTCAAGGCCTTGGAGTGAAAGCTCATGGACGGGAATAAGATTTTTGTCCACCTCAAAGGAATAGACTTTTTTTGCCACCTCGGCAATTTGGCGAGTGAGGGTGCCCGCCCCTGTGCCAATCTCTACAACCACGTCTCCCTCTTTGACACCGCTGTCTGCCACAATACCTTTGAGAAGATTGGTGTCCGAGATGAAGTTTTGACCGAGGGCCTTATTAAATCGGAAGGACGTTGCGTTCAAAACGTCTTTCATTTTCATTTCCATATTTTTCCTTCATAGGCAGAGAATATTACTTCTCAGACCGCTCAAATTAATGTTGTGCAAAAGATGAAAATCCAAAGCACAAAAGACAAAGGGGCAACCAATCGGTTGCCCTAAGTTTTATTCATAAATGGTGGGGCGCACACGATATTTTGCGCCAATTGATTCTGCCAAAACTCTGCATGCCTCAACCTCCTCTTGACCAATAAAATCAACAACGGACAAGGTGGTGTCAATGCCATTTTCAACACAGCCCTTTGCAAATTCAATCATAGCGTCAAAGGCCTTTTCGCCGTAGATGCTACGGCATATTTCTTGATAGAGTTCACGGTTGGATGCGTTGAGTGATATGGACACGGCATCAATATACTTTGAGATGAGTTTGGGCACGTCGTCTCGCTTGTTCCAAAGCCCTCCAAGACCGTTGGTGTTGACACGGGTTTTAAGCCCAAGACGCTTGAGATAGGGGCCCACTTGTGACAACACAGAAAGGGCGCACATTGGCTCGCCAAATCCACAGAAAACAACCTCGTCATACTTTTTCAAGGGGAACAAAGAGAGGTCCTCTTTGATGTCCTCAAAGTTGGGCTCACGGGTAAGACGGAGGTCATCTTCACCAACTCCGTTCTTGAAATTGCGTATGCAAAACTCACAGTTGTTTGGACACTTGTTGGTGAGGTTGATGTACAGGCTGTCGCCGTATTCGTAAACAAAGTTCTTCATATATTATTTTCGCATTTTGACAAAATCGGCAGTTTATCTCTGCTATTTCATCTTGTAAAATAGTGTTTTTGTGTTTTGACAAGTTTTTTCAATCAACCTGTCAAGGTCTATACCAAGCACCTCGGAGGCCTTTGATGCAACAAGCATCGTGTGCTTTGGCTCGTTGGTTTTGCCCCTGTATGGCACGGGAGTCATATAGGGAGCATCGGTTTCAAAAAGGAGTCTGTCAAGGGGAACTGCCTTCAAAGACTCCAAGTTGCGCGCCGCATTTTTGAAGGTGATTGGGCCACCAAAAGCAAAATATGCATCGTACTTTGAAAACACTTTGACCATCTCGCTTGAGCCAGAATAACAATGCAAAAGCACCCCGTGGGAGAGCTTTGACTTGTTGGCTTCAAGGATTTTTCTTGTGTCATCATAGGCCTCACGGACGTGGAGTGCTATGGGCAATTTGAGTGCGTCTGCCATCTCAATTTGCTCATGAAAAACCCTTTGTTGAACCTCTCTTGGAGACAGGTCGTAGTGATAGTCAAGGCCGATTTCGCCAATGCCAACCACCTTGTCATCACGTGACAAATGGCGGAAAGTGTCGTAGGTTTCCGCTGTCATAAGACGGCTGTCGTGAGGGTGCATTCCAACTGTTGCATACACCCTGTCATAGCGCTTTGCAAGGGCAACTCCCTCCACGGATGACGGCAGGTCATAGCCCACCGTAATCACGCTTTCAAGACCGCAATCTTCAAGCCCCTTTACAATGTCGTCAACAAGGGGCAAAAGCCGTTCATCTGTGAGGTGGCAATGGCTGTCTATTAGCATTATCTCACCGTTGCTCCCGCGGGCATTTTCTTTTCGGGAGTGACCAAAGTGAGCTCATCATCTGTGCAAGCACAAAGGAGCATGCCTTGGCTTTCAATTCCGCAGAGTTTTGCGGGCTTCAAGTTGCTGACAACAACCACTTGCTTGCCCACTATTTCTTCGGGGGTGTAATATTTGGCAATACCGCTGACGATGGTGCGGATTTCATCCCCGACCTTCACGGAGAACTTGAGGAGCTTGTTGGCTTTTTTCACCTTTTCTGCTTCAACAATTTCGCCAACACGGAGTTGGACTTTCATAAAGTCCTCAATGCCGATCTCGCTGATTTCAACCACGTTTTCGGGCTTCTTGGTTTCCTTGGGCTTGCGAGCTTCGTACATAGCGTTGACCTTGTCTGCAATCTCTTTTGCGTCAAGACGCTTGAAAAGGATTTCGGGAGCATCGGTCACTTTTGTGCCGTTGGCAAGGAGGCCAAACTTGTCAAGCTTGTCAAATGCTCTTGCTGTGGTGTTGAACTCCTTGTACACCTTTTCTGCCGTTTCAGGCATAAAGCTTTCAAGGAGGGTTGTGCCAATGACGATTGCTTCAGACAGGTTGTAGAGGACGGTTGCAAGGCGATCCTTCTTTGTTTCGTCCTTTGCAAGTGCCCAAGGCATTGTTTCATCAATATACTTGTTGGCTCTGCGGAAGAGTGTAAAGATTTCGCCGAGAGCGTCTGCCACCTTGTAGGCGTCAATCTTGTCTGCCACCTTCTTGTATGCGCCTGTGACCACTGCTTTGAGCTCATCATCAACGGGCTCAGCCACGCCCTTGTCCTCAAGGACGCCACCAAAATATTTGTTGGACATTGCAATTGTTCTGCTGACAAGGTTGCCATAGACATTGGCAAGTTCGCCATTGATGGTTTCTGTGACGATATCCCAGTTGATGATGCCGTCGTTGTCGTATGGCATTTGTGAAAGAAGGAAGTATCTCACAGCATCAACGCCATAGAAGGACACAAGGTCATCTGCATAGATGACGTTGCCTGTGGATTTTGACATCTTGCCACCGTCTTGGAGGAGCCAAGGGTGTCCATAGATTTGCTTGGGAAGAGGCTCGCCCATTGCCATAAGGAAGATGGGCCAATAGATTGCGTGGAAGCGAACAATGTCCTTTCCGATGACATGAACATCGGCCGGCCAATACTTCTTGTAGTCCTCTCCGTGATTGCCGTCAGAATCATAGTTTATGCCCGTAATGTAGTTTGAAAGTGCGTCAAGCCACACATAAACTACGTGTTTGGGATCAAACTCTACTGGGATACCCCATGTGAATGATGTCCTTGACACGCACAAATCTTGAAGGCCGGGCTTCAAAAAGTTGTTGACCATTTCATTCTTTCTTGACACGGGAACAATGAAATCGGGGTGTGTGTTGTAATATTCCATCAGCTTGTCAGCATACTTGCTCATCTTGAAGAAATATGCTTCCTCTTCAGCAACGTGAACCTCTCTGCCACAGTCAGGGCATTTGCCGTCAACAAGCTGACTTTCTGTCCAGAATGACTCACAAGGAGTGCAATACCAACCGTGGTATGAGCCTTTGTAGATATCTCCTTGATCATAGAATTTCTTGAACAGCTTTTTGATTTGAGCCTCGTGATATTCATCGGTTGTGCGCATGAATTTATCGTATGAGGTGTTCATCAAATCCCAAATATTCTTTATGCCATCTGCAACCTCGTCAACGAATTGCTTGGGTGTCTTTCCTGCTGATTGAGCCTTCAATTCAATCTTTTCGCCGTGTTCATCGGTGCCAGTTTGAAAACGAACATCGTAGCCTTGTGCTCTTTTGAATCTTGCCAAAAGGTCTGCGAGGACCACTTCGTAAGTGTTGCCTATATGAGGCTTGCCTGATGTGTAGGCGATTGCTGTTGTGATGTAATATTTTTCCATAAAACCTTCTTTCCGGCAAATGAGCCGAGTTTATAATATTTTTCTTGAAATATTATACCCTCTATTTTGACTTTTGTAAACCAAAACGCATATCAAGGGTGTTTTGTTAATAAAATATTGTATGAATATAGTTTTCACTCTCCTTCTGCTATGCTCTCTCATTTGTATGCTGATGCTCAATCCATCCGAGATTTTCCCGTCAATGATAGACGGCGTCAGTGGTGCAATAAATCTTGTCATCAAACTGACAGCCATATATTCTATATGGCTTTCACTCCTGAAAATCCTTGAAAGAACCTGCCTTGACAAAAAGCTTTCAAAGCTTCTCCACCCAGTCATAAAGCGATTGTTTAAGGGAGAAAGCCCAGAGGCTTATAAGTGGATATCAATAAATCTCGCATCAAATATGCTTGGTATGGGTGGCGCAAGCACCCCTGCTGGTATAAAGGCTATGGAAAAAATGCAAAGGGGGGACAGGGCAACAGCCAATATGGAGCTTCTTGTAGTCATCAATGCAACCTCAATCCAGCTTATCCCAGCAACAGTAATTGCACTTCGTGCTTCCTGGAATAGCGCCAGTCCATCATCAATCATACTGCCCACCTTAATATCCTCAACCATAGCAACGGTGTGTGGCGTCATATTGACAAAGGTGCTTTCAAAAGGAAATGAAAACACCCCCATGCTCCTTGGCAACACATCAAAATTCAACAAATCTGCGATGAAAAAGACAAGGTCAAAATCTATACAAAAGAAAGCCAAACGGGTGAAAGAATGAGTGTATATCTCATTCCTGGAATTATTCTAATAATGACCGTATTCGCAGTCTACAAGCGAGTGAAGGTATACGACTGCTTCCTTGACGGAACAAAGGAAGCGCTGTCCCTTGTCAAAACAATTTTCCCATACATAGCCACCATATATATTGTCATTGTTTTGTTCAAAGCAAGTGGCCTCTCATCCCACCTTGGCAATATACTTGCAGTGCCTCTTGGATATCTTGGCATACCCAAAGAAATCGCCGAGCTTATACTCCTGGTGCCTATCAGTGGCAACGGCACAATCGCACTCCTTGAAGACATTATCGCCACCTACGGAGTGGACAGCTATGTGGCAAAATGCGCCTCTGTTGTTGCAGGTGGCAGTGAAACGATTTTCTATATATCAGCAGTTTATCTGTCAAATTGTGTAGCTAAACGCTTAAATCGTGCAATTCCCATTTCTTTGTTCTGCACACTCATAAGTGTCGTGATTGCCTGTGCGCTGTGCAGAATTATGTAAAAAGCAGGCCTACGTAG
>JAFVYE010000031.1 GCA_017500745.1 Clostridia bacterium
CAAGGGCTTCAAGGGCGCTGAGCTCTGCACATATGGTGGCAGATGACACGTCCGGCAAATACTTGGACTGAACGTCTGCACTTGAAACGGGCTCTCCTGTGGATATATACAGGTCTACAACCGCATGCAATATCTTTCGTTTTCTTTCGGAAAGTTCTTTCACCTTTTCTCTCCTTTGGTTTGGCAGTTTGCTGTCCACCTTTGTTAGCACTCTCAACCACCGTCTGCTAACATTCTAATTCTACTTTTGCCAATTGTCAATATTTTATGCAATATTTTTTTGTAAATTTTTGTATTTTGGCTTTTTTTGTGGTCATACCCGTGCGCAAGCGCGCAAGCGTTGTTGACATACCATAAAAAAGTTTGTAGAATATAAAAAAACATATTAGGGCTACGCCCAAAAGGTGCTTATGAAATCAGCAAACCTCAAAAAGATTACTGCAATATTGCTTGTCCTTGCAATGATTGCTGTAATGGTTGCATTTGTTGCTTGCAACCCTGACAACCCTCCCCAAACTCCCAATGACGACACTCCGCCCCGCCACTTCTTTTCTGGCAGTGCAAAAAACGTGATCATGCTCATTGGCGATGGAATGGGACAAGAACATATCGAGGCAACCAAGGCATACTTTGGCCTTGACAGCTTGTATATGGAGACTATGACTACTGTGCGTGGCGAGGTTACCACAAGGTCAAGAGATGACGAAGTGACGGACAGCGCAGCAAGCTCAACCGCCCTCTCTTGCGGAGTGAAAACCGACAACGGATACGTGGCAAGAGTGGACAAAGACAACGTTGAAAACATGGCAGAATACTGCTCGTCTTTTGGCATGGACGTGGGCATAATTGCCACCGAATATATTGTGGGCGCAACACCGTCAGGTTTTTCATCACACGCCTACAACCGCTCCAATGGCACCAACCTATACAACGGCCACATGGCAAGTGACGTGGACATCTTCATCAGCGAATATGACGACAGCTTCTACAATGAAACCCGTGTGAAAGCCATCTCTGACAACGGTTTCACTCACGTCACAACTTTTGCCGATCTCACCGAAAACAAGTATTCATCTGCCAAAATCTTTGCTACAATGCCCGGTTTTGACACTTACGGCAATGACAACCCCCTCTATCCTTCCCTTGCAGAAGCCACTATGTATGCCATCAATTATCTTGACCAAAAAAGTGACAACGGCTTCTTTATGATGGTGGAAAGTAGTTATATTGACAAGTTCTGTCACAAGAAAGATTTTGTGGGCATGGCCAATGAGCTTCGTGCTTTTGACGAGGCCATCAAGGCAGTTCTTGAATGGGCACAGCAAGACGGAGAAACCCTTGTCATCATCACAGCAGACCATGAGTCTGGCGACCTTAGATATAACCCCGGCGACTCCTTTGACAACTTGTTTGTGACCGGCTCACACACAGGCAAAAACGTGTACTTCTTTGCATACGGATTCAATGAAGAGGGCTACGGCAACGGCGTTGTGGTTGACAACACC
>JAFVYE010000032.1 GCA_017500745.1 Clostridia bacterium
GACATCTCTCCGAGGACGGCTACGTGTACGGCAGAGGGTCACAGGACATGAAGGGTCACATGATTGCTCTCCTTGAAGCAGTTGAATATCATCTTTCCAACGGAAAGATGTTTGAACGAGATTTGTATCTCTGTTTTGGTCACGATGAGGAGCCGGGCACCTCAACCGAGGGCGCATCAAACATTGTCAAACACCTCAAAGAAAGTGGCGCACAGGTTGAGTTTGTCGTTGACGAAGGGGGCACTGTCCTTGACGGCAAATGCTTGGGATCCCCCACACGGTTGCTCTCATCGGTGCAGCAGAAAAAGGCAATGGCGACCTTGAAATTGTGGTCAACAAATCTGGCGGTCACGCTTCAAACCCCAATCCTCCCACGGCAGACGGCGTCCTTGCAAATGCAATTTGCAAGATTGAAAAGAATCCTATGAAAACCCGCTGGACTGCCCTCACCAAAGAAACTTTCAAGGAACTGTCCCCATATTGTGGCGGAAGCGCTCTTGGCAGAATATTCAAGTTTGCCCTCACCAATCGTGACGTGCTGTCCCCTCTTGTCAAGTTTATCTTTACGGTGGCAGCTCCCATGACCAACGCCCTTGTGCGCACCACCTTTGCCCCCACCATGCTTTGGGGCAGTGACGCAAGAAACGTGATTCCAAAAGACGCAAAAGCCAACATCAACTATCGCATGATAACGGGAGAAAAGGCAGAGGACGTCAAAGCATATCTTGAAAAATTGCTGAAAAAGGACGTGAAAAAGGGGCATCTCAAGGTGGAGCTCTTGAACTACTCCAACCCCTCCCCAGAGGCAGACGTGCATTGTGACGCCTATGAAAACATAAGGAAGTCTATCCTTGAAACCTTTGACGACGTGGTGGTGGCGCCCTATATGTTTATTGCGGCAACTGATGCAAGATTCTACAACCCCTTGACAGACAACGTGTTCCGCTTTGGCCCTTTCATCAACTCTCTTGACGACCAAGCACGCATCCACGGCATCAATGAACGCTTGCACGTTGATGGTCTTGAAAAGGCGGTTCAGTTTTTTGTCCGTTGCCTTGAAAACACTCTCGGCTGACATCCAAGCCACAACCAAACTTTTGCCCTGCCAACAGCATTTTGGCAGGGTTTTTTGTTGTTTTCTTGTGGCAGAAAATATTTGCCCCACAACATTTTGAATTTTAAAAAAAAATGTCGTAAAAGATTGAAAATGTTTGTCCACTCGTGCTACAATCCAAAAACCCTTAACTAAAGCAAGGAGAACTGCGTTTTGGACCTTCAAAATTCAAAAAATTCCATACAAATGGACAGCAAAATCCAAAAGCTTGTGATTTTGTTCGTTTTTGAAAAGATGGCAATTCCGTTGACGGAGGCCACCGTCCTTGACGTATGCTCTTCTGAAAACGATTGGCTCACTTATATGGAGTGCAAGCAGTATCTTTCTGAGCTCATTGACACCAACTTGGTGTACAGAGTGCCCAAAAGCGAGTGCTTGAACATCACCCAAGACGGCATATCTTGCCTTGCGCTGTTCTTCACACGCATCCCCTCCTCCATCCGTGACCAAATCACCGCATACGCCCGTGACAATCGTATGCGCTTCAAAAAGCGTCAGTCATATTTTTGTGACTACTCCAAAAACGCAGACGGCACCTACACCGTCATCATGAAAATCAACAATGAAAGCACCACTCTCATGGAGCTGAAGCTTGTGGTGGCCAATCGCTCCCTTGCCAAATTCCTCTACAAGAGTTGGGTGGACAAAGCGTCTCAAACCTACGCTCTCATCCACGACACCCTGCTTGACTAAGACAAACAAAAGCACTCCAAATCGGAGTGCTTTTTTTTTACTTGTTGTGTGCGAACCCCTCTAAGTGCATGTCCCCCTTCCTCACGTGTTTCCCCCTTCTGCCATTCGGCAGAGCCCTGCGGGCAGGGACACACGACGCGATTGACTTCGTAACAATCGCTATTCCGTCGTTTCTCTCCTTACGGCTCTCGTCTGGTGCGACGCGATTGACGGCTCTGCCGTAGCAATACGCTCTTCCGTTCCTTACGGTACTCCCTTTCTCGGCGCCCTGCGCCTCGCGTTCCGTCACGCAACAAGCAAGTGCTTGTATAAGAACGCTTCTAATAGACTATACGTTTCTAAAAACGCGATAAATTGATGAAGAGCGCGAAAAAGCCCTTGTTTTGCGCGTTATAAAAACGCGATATTGAGATGTATGACGAGGAAGAAAAACCCACAGGGGTCGTAGCGTACTTGTTGTACGTGAGAATCCTGTGGGTTGTATCTGACAAAGTCAGACGCTCAATAGCGCGTTTTTAAATGGTGATGAGAACATTATTATGCTGCAAAGGATACTCCACGCATTCCTTGACAAGCTCGGGCACGTCCTCAAAATATACCTTTTTGGTGATGAGCCCGTCAACCTTGACAATCTTGTTGGCAAGGAGGTTGATTGCACTGCTCATCTCGCCATAGCCGTCTGCAACTCCTTTGACGGTGAGTTGCTTTGAAAGGACAACGTCCATGTCAAGCTGATGCTTTTTGTGGGATGAATAGCCAGAAATGATGACCACTCCCCCTTCTTTGACAAGGCGGGCTGCGTTTGAAAAAGGTATTCCGTCCCCTGTGAACACAGAAAACTCGCACATTCTGCCACCGGTGATCTCCTCAACTCTTCTTTCAAGGTTGTCAAACATGGGGTTCAAGGTGTAATAGACGCCCCAATTTTCTGCAACTCTAAGCTTGTCTGAGTCCATATCCACAAGGATGGGCACAAGTTGATAATAGATGGCAATTTGTGACAGGATGAGGCCAATGGTGCTTGCACCAACGATTACTACGTAATCGCCCTTTTGGCAATCCATACTCTCAATGATGTTGCTGCCAAGGGCGATATAGTCTGTGAAGATGGCCTCGTCATCGCTGATGCCGTCGGGGATTGCATACACGTTTTCCGCCGGCAATGAGATGAAGTCTGTGAGTAGCCCGTCAACGTCAACACCATGGACACGCACTTTGTCAATGCCATGCTCAACGCCCTTGACAAAGGGGCTGACGATCACTCTTGAACCAAGTTTGAAGCCCAGGCTTTCGTCTGCTTCGCTGACGTGAGCAACTCCGCTGTGACCGGGAACTATATGGTCAGAATCCGTTGCAAAATAGACGATGTCATCAGAGGACACCGCCACCTTGCTCATCTTCACCTTGACCTCGTCCTCGCCACGAGTGACAACGGTTTCAACCAGCTTTATATCATTTTCATTTTCTATACGCCACTTTTTCATATCTTATTCAATATACCACAAGCATGGTCAATTTGCAATAGTCAATTTGATTTGACTTTACAACAAAACAGCGTTTTTGTTGATTTTGGTCGTGTCGCCAACAACCTCAAAAGCGTAGTCCATTCTGCCGAGTTTTTCATCCTGCAAGAAGAAAATCTTCTTGCCATTGAGGGTTTGCCTCTTGTCTCCCGAAAAAACGTCCACGTCTTTGAACGCTTCAAACACGTCTGGGTTGAGGCGCACCAGCACGTTTTGACACTTGTTTTTGAGGACGTAGTCCACCAAGTCCCCTCTCAACGTGAGCAGGGCTTGTACGCTTGACACAACGTGCCCATCTCCACACTCACGACAGGTGTCCAACATAAACTCGTTGATGGGCAAAGAGGTTTTTTTGCGAGTGAGCTCCACAAGACCTAAAGGAGTCATCTCCACAGAAGACGTGCGCAGGCGGTCCTTTTTGAGCTCTTCTTTAAGAGCACTCACCACTTCCTTTTCATGACAAGTGTCCGTCATGTCAATGAAGTCAATGACCACAATCCCGCTTATGTTTCTCAGGCGCAACTGCCTTGCAATCTCCTCGGTGGCCTCAAGATTGGTTTTGAACACGGTGTCCTCAAGGTCCTTGCCTCCCACAAATTTGCCTGTGTTGACGTCAATGACAGTGAGTGCTTCGGTTTTGTCAATGATGAGATATCCTCCGCTTTTGAGGGGGACACGTCTTTCCTTTAAGGCGTTGATTTGGCCGTCTATTCCATAGTGACGGAAGATGTTGCGCTTGCCATCAAACACCTCAACCTTGACGTCAGCCATGCCTCCTGCCAAATGTTTTGCCACGGCGCTGTCGTTGACAACAATGCGATCAATGCCAACGCTGATGTTGTCTCGCACCGCTCTATCAAGAAGCTCTGCCTCTTGAAAAATCAATGACGGAGTGGGGGCGGATTGATAGGATTTGTGCACCCCATCCCACAACTCTATGAGGGACTTTGCTTCCGCTTTAATTTCATCATCCGATGCTTTATCTGATGCGGAACGTAGGATAAACCCCATATTCTGCGGACAGAGCGATTTTATGAGAGCTTCAAGATATGCCCTCCTCTCCTCGCTTTTTATCTTGCGTGATATGCCCACAAAAGAGGTGGTGGGCATGAGCACAAGAAAATATCCTGCCAATGAAATCTCTGTTGTAAGACGGGCGCCCTTTGTGCCAAACTCATCCTTGACCACTTGACACATGACAATGTCGCCGGGGCTTAAAACAACGGGTGTGGGCTCCTTGCCTGCCACCAATCTGCCAGCGTCCACAAGAGATTCGCCAACGTGCAAAAAGCCGTTTCTGTCAAGACCTATGTTGACAAAAGCGGCCTTCATGCCCGACACTACGTTTTCAACCTTGCCCTTGTACACGTTGCCAACAATGCCAACGTTTGCAGAGCGCTCAACAGAAAATCGTTCAAGATTTTTGTTGTCTACAAGTGCAACTCGCACTATGCCGGGGGTGTAATCTATGACAAGCTCTTTCATACGATTCCCCTCAAATATTTGTCCGTGGGCATCTCAACGCCGTCCACCAAAACGTACTGCTCCACCTTGACTATGGTTGAAATGGGGATTGACAATCCGTACCTTTCATTGAGGGCGGTGGCAAGGCGGTCTGCTCGCAAATTGTTGTTGCCAGAGGCAATGCGCACTCCAAGGCGTCCTTCAGCGTTGAAAAAACCATATACCTTTGCACTGATATCTTCGGTGACAAGGGTGTCCTTTTTTTGATAGCTGATTTCAAACCCATCTTTGTAATCAAACTCAAAATAGGGAGTGTCAAACACGTAGTCCGCGCTGATGCTTTTGCCTTGGATGTTGGGGTTTTTTGCAGTTTCAAACCAAGCAATCCCCTTGAGGCCTGCGGGCACGGAATTGTTGAATCTTTCAAAAACTTCTTCTCCACCCATATCTGTGTCTATGGCAACATACTCCGCATAAGAGTTGACTCCAAGCACGGTAGGAGGGGAAAAGAACAATAGGGCGTGAGGATTGAAGCCCTGTGAGTGCTTGACAGGGATTTCTGCCCTACGCATAATTCTGGACATATGTTTGAGCAGGTCAATGTGGGAGATGAACCTTGCGTCAAGACTTTTTGTATATTTCAAAACTATCATATTATGGTGCACCTTCCAAGTTTGTTTGCTCCACAGCCGTTGCAACCCTCTCTGCAATTTTTTGTGGTGACTGCTTGATATGCCAAGTGTTTTTGACCAAGCAAATATTTTTTGCTGACGCCGATGTCAATAAAGTCCCAAGGCAACACCTTATCCTCGGGGATTTCGCCAACGTACTCTTGCATGTCAACTCCGCAATCCTTGAATGCTTGCGTCCAGACATCCCAGCTGAAATACTCTGTCCAGCTGTCAAACATGGCTCCAAGTTGATATGCCCTCACAATGACGGGGGCAAGCGCCTTGTCCCCACGAGCAAGAGCAACTTCAAGGACGGAGGTTTCTGCC
>JAFVYE010000033.1 GCA_017500745.1 Clostridia bacterium
ATGAGAAGAGCCACTAAAATTAGTGGCTATGTGGTGACCCTACCGAGGTTCGAACTCGGGTTACCGCCGTGAAAGGGCGATGTCTTAACCGCTTGACCATAGGGCCTCGTTCACCCGAAGGTGGTTGTTGTCTGTGGGATGGCCGATGCCATCTATATTCCTCACCTTTGTGTCCCAAGTGGTACTTGATTCCTCACTTGCCATCATGGACCTCAGGTGGTACTTGTCAAATTGGTAGCGGCGGTCGGATTCGAACCAACGACCTGCCGGGTATGAACCGGCCGCTATAACCATCTAAGCTACGCCGCCATAACATCAACCATTTGATGCTTGTATATAATATCAACAATGTTTTTTTCTGTCAACTAAACTTAAACATTTTGCTGAAATTTTTTGCAAAATGTCGTCTGCGTCCTTCAAATATGGACTTCCAGTTGGACAGAACACTATTTATCCTTGCCAAGTTCCTCCCAATTTATCTTGCGATCACGGAAATAAAACTCACGATCATGGTCGCCGACCTCTCTCATAACACGGCACGGGTTGCCCACTGCCACTACGCCCGCTGGGATGTCCTTTGTGACAACGCTTCCTGCGCCAATGACGGTGTTGTCCCCAATGGTGACACCGGGCATAATGAGTGCCCCTGCCCCAATCCACACGTTGTTGCCAATGTGCACAGGCATATTGTATTGATAGTTTTGAGCTCTAAGCTCGGCAATGATAGGGTGTCCTGCTGATGCAATGGTGACGTTTGGTCCAAACATAACGTTGTTGCCAACGTACACGTGAGTGTCATCAACAATTGTCAAGTTGAAGTTGGCATACACGTTGTCGCCAAAGTGAACGTGATGACCTCCCCAGTTTGCGTGGAACGGGGGCTCTACATAGCAATTTTTGCCCAGGTCTGCAAACATCTTTTTTAAAAGTCTTTGCCTTTTGAAAAATTGATATGGACCCGTCCTATTGTATCTGCGCAAACGATTGAGATATTTTGCCTGCTCAACAACAACAGACATATCGTCAGGGAGATATAATTCTCCCGTGTGCAGTCTATCTCTCATTGACATAGAATTGCCTCCAAAATTTTATGGCAGTATTGTACCATTTTGCCTTTGAAAAATCAATATGCTATTTGATTTCAAGGACGGGGTATCCTTGATCCTCAACTGCTTTTTTCATTGCATCCACTGTTGCAGGACTGTCAAAAGTGACCACTGCAGTTCCGTTGGCATGTGACACGACCGCACTCACAACACCATCCATTGCCTCAAGAGTTTTGCGCACTCTTGCCTCGCAGTGAGGGCACATCATACCTCCAATTTTCATTGTTTTTTCCATAGATTTGTTCTCCTTTGTTTCATAGTTTGTATCGCAGATTTCATTGCAACCACAATCACAATGCTCGTCATTGTGATGATGCTCGTTGTGGTCATTGTCACAACAACTGCAGTTTGTGTTGTCACAACTGCAACTTAAAGTGCCGTTTGTGTCAGCATCTTCCTTTTTGTTCAACTTGCCTGCAAGGTTCAAGCGCAAGGCGTTGCCCACCACGCACACGTCGGACATACTCATGGCAATTGCGCCAATCATAGGGCTCAAACTGACTCCAAAAGGCACAAACACTCCTGCTGCAATAGGTATGCTTATGACGTTGTAGAAAAACGCCCAAAACAGATTTTCCTTTATGACACGGAGGGTGTCACGTGACAGCTTGATTGCCTTGGGCACAGAGCCAAGTTGGTCGCCAACTACAACAATGTCCGCTGCATCAATTGCCACGTCTGCTCCTGCTCCAATGGCAATGCCAACGTCTGCAACCGTGAGAGCAAGAGCATCGTTGATGCCGTCACCCACCATGGCAACTTTGCCCTTTTGCATAAGTGACTTTATCTCCTTTTCCTTGCCGTCAGGGAGCACTCCTGCCACCACTTCGTCTATGCCAACTTCTGTGGCGATTGCCCTTGCTGTGACCTCGTTGTCCCCTGTGAGCATAACCACTTTTACGCCCAATTTGTGCAGTTGTTCAATGGCAGAAACTGCGTCCTTTTTGACGGTGTCTGCAACTGCTATTATGCCTTGTAGCACTCCGTCACAAACAAAGTATAGAGGGGTCTTTCCCTCTTGTGCAAGACGTGTTGCCACCTTGTCCATATCATCATCAATGGTGGCATAATTTGACACGAACTTTCTGTTGCCACCAACATAAAAATGGTTGTCCGCCCTTGCTGTCAAGCCGTTGCCGACATGGGCCTCAAAGTCGGTCACATTGGCAGGAGCCACCTTTTCATCCTCTCCCTTTTTGACAATTGCCTTTGCAAGAGGATGCTCACTCATCTGTTCAAGAGAGTACGCCATCATAAGCAGATCTCTCTCGCAAACGTTCTTTGCGGGATACAATCCCACCACTTGCGGTCTGCCCTCCGTGATGGTGCCCGTTTTGTCAAGGGCGACAATCTCAACCTTGCCTGCTTGTTCAAGAGAGGTGGCTGTCTTAAACAACACGTTCATCTTTGCGCCCCTGCCCGTGCCAACCATAATGGCAACGGGGGTTGCAAGGCCAAGAGCACAGGGGCAAGATATGACAAGGACGGATATTGCACGGATCAAAGCAAATCCAACTTGTTTTGTCACAGACGCCCACACCACAAACACCACAAGGGCAATGGCAAGGACAACGGGCACAAACACCCCTGCCACCTTGTCTGCCAGCTTGGCAATGGGGGCTTTTGTTGCACTTGCGTCACTGACCATACGGATGATTTGTGAGAGAGTTGTGTCCTCCCCTACTCGTGTTGCAACGCATTTGAGATATCCAGAGGTGTTCAGGGTGCCTGCGGACACCTTGTCTCCAACCTCTTTTTCTGCGGGAATGCTCTCCCCTGTCAAAGCTGACTCATTGACTGCGCTGTGACCGTCAATCACTTCGCCGTCCACGGGGATTTGATCGCCAGGGCGCACAACAAACAAGTCGCCCACCACCACGGCGCTGACGTCCACAACCACTTCCACTCCGTCACGGAATATGGTTGCCGTCTTTGGTGCAAGGCCAAGGAGCCCTTCAAGAGCGCTGGTCGTTTTGCCCTTTGCCCTTGCTTCAAGCATTTTGCCTACGGTGATGAGGGCAAGAATCATGCCTGCGGACTCAAAGTACAACTCGTGCAAATTTGCATGGGCAGAAGCCACGTCTCCTGCGTTTTGAGCAACGCCAATCATGGCTGTGACGTATATGCTATATCCAAATGACGCAAATGAGCCAAGAGCCACCAAGGTGTCCATGTTTGGTGCGCCGTGTATGACGCCCTTTACACCATTGACAAAAAACTTGCCGTTGAGCACCATAACCACAAGGGCAAGAGCCATTTGGGTGCAAGCAATGGCAAGAGGGTTGCTTTCCATTGCTCCCAAAGGGAATCCAGCCATGTTGTGCCCCATTGACAGATACATGAGCACCACAAGAATGACGGCAGAAAGCACAACTCTTGCCACAAGCCACTTTGCGTTGCGATCAATCTTGCCTCTTTCCTTTTGAGCAACGGTGGTGGCACTATCTGGCATCAGAGATGCTCCATAACCAATCCTTTCAACCGCCTTGATGACCTGCTCTGCCGTTACGTCACCTGTGACGGTCATTGAATTGGTGAGCAAACTGACAGCACAAATCTCCACACCTTTCAGCGAGGATACTGCCTTTTCAACTCGCGCACTACAGGAGGCGCAATCCATTCCATATACAGCAAATTTTTTCATACTACTTCATCAGTTTTTGGAGGGTTGCAACAAGCTCCTCAATGGTGTTGTAATCTCCGTTTTTTATGTCCTCTGTCACGCAAGTGCGGATATGAGAGGCCAAAAGCTCCTTGTTGAAAGCGTTGAGTGCCGCCGTGATTGCGCTGACTTGCACAAGGATGTCCGTGCAATAGACGTCATTTTCAACCATACCCTTTACTCCACGCACTTGACCTTCAATGCGACTGAGTCTGTTTACAAGAGCTTTTGCTTCCTCTGTTGAGCGATGCTTCATTTTGCAATGTTCACAATATTCCATAATGTACCTTTTGTTTTGTAATACCCTACGGGGGTATATTTAATATAGCACCAAGTATGAAAATTTGTCAAGAATTTTGCAAAAAAAACGCACCCACCGGATGCGCTAAAAAAATTCATGGCCAGCACCGCTCATGGTGCTCATAACCAAACTCATCATTCAGATTCTCCCAAAGACAAAAAACGCACCTAATTGGTGCGTTTTTGATTTTTGACTAAGTTTGCACTACACAAGGATGGTCAAAATTGCAATTGCAAGACCGTAGTTGATGCCGAGTGCTGCCCCAAAGCAAACAACCCAAACCACAAGTTTCATCCAAATTTTCTGCATAAACTTCATCGTGACAACTCCACCAATGCCAAACAAGGCACTGACGAAACCGCCTATTGCACCACCAACAATGGGGAACATTGCACAAAGTTGAGGCACGTTGCCCCAAACGATGAAGAATGCAAACATGATGACACCAAGAGCAACTTCATACCACTTGATGTTGGGCACAATTTGGATTTTTTCATCATTGATTCTGACTTTTGCACCTTTGACAAAATTGCCAAAGACCGTGACGATAATTTTGCTTTCGCCATTGTCGTATGAAAACATATTTTTAGATTCACATTTCAACGCATTGCCATTGATGGAAAGATTTTTTCTGCCCGTCCAAAAGCTTTCTTTATATACGATTTCACCGTATTTTTCGTGATTTACAACTGCTCTCATATTCTAATCTCCACTTGATTTCTTCATCACAAGGGTAAACGCCATAGTGACGCCTTGTGTGGACCTGTTTTTGTAAAAGTATACTATCATACCCCTCCCCCCGTGTCAATAGGTTAAAAATAAAATATCTCCACTTGTTTGACAAAGTCAAAGTGCATAGCACCATATATTTTTGAATAAAGTTGTCAACATCATTTTCAATGCTTTGGTTATATATTGCTCAAAATAGCATATAAATTGATATATAAAAAATAAAACTTTGTGTGAAATCTGCTTGACAAAAGGTTTTCAATGCCGTATTATAAGCAAGCATCATCGCGGGGTAGAGCAGTCGGTAGCTCGTCGGGCTCATAACCCGGAGGTCGTAGGTTCAAGTCCTTCCCCCGCAACCAAAAAAATTCCTCGGACTTGTTCCGAGGATATTTTTTTACCTCTTCACTCTTCACTCTTCACTTTTCTCCCTCTGCCGAGGACTTTTTTTGGAGGTAATAAGTAATAATGAATAGTGAAAAGGTGTTTCGGTAGAGTTTCGCAAAGCGAAGCTCATTTTTATTTTAGGTTGAAAAGGAGTATGTTTTATGGTATAATTAAATTATCAAGCTGAAAGGTGGTAAGGTTATGTCTGATAGCCCTTTGATAGTGAAATCTAAATCGTTTGCGCTTGAAGTGATACAAGTATGCAAGGAACTTCGAGCAGCAAAGTGTGAGAGTGCTTTGATAAATCAATTTATACGCTCGGGAACAAGCATAGGCGCGAATATCAGAGAGGCTTTTTATGCTCACGGCAAAGCTGACTTTATTGCCAAACTGCAAATTGCTTTAAAAGAGTGTTCCGAAACGGAATATTGGATTGAACTCGTTTTAGAAAGTGGATATTATCACGACAAAACTTTGTTGGATAAGTGTACGGAACTGAAAAGAATTTTAATATCTTCTCTTAATACAGCAAAAGCAAATCAAGATAGTAAATAAATTATTCCAACCCATAGACTTCCCGCGCTCACAGCAGTGGGCGATTTTTTCTTTTTCACTGCTCTTTTATCAAAAAAGGTCGAGATATTCAACACTTGTTCAAATCCGTCTATTGAAATGTGGTTGTTTTCGTGTTAGTCTTAATATATTAAGACAAGGGAGAAAATTATGAGCCATTACATTTCACCCAAGCGCACTCCTGCGCCTACCCCTGAATCAATCGTTGAAAACGGCAAAGTCCATTACGGCACTTTTGACGCACCTTTCAAAAACCTCAATCTGCTTGATGCAGACAAGCCCTGCGGACCTCGTATGCCCGACTTTTTGAAGCGTAGTCGCCTCACCGAGTGGGAAGCATTTGAGGTGCATATGGATGAAGGCGCACTCATCAGCGCAGTTTACATCATGGGCCCTCTTGCATTCAACATCTTTGTGTGGTATGACAAAGCAACTGAAAAGATCAGTGCTTGGCGCAACTTTGTGTTCCCCGCATCCAAAGGCAAAGTGGCAAGTCAACTTGTGGATGACCACTGCTATTTGGCAACTAAAAACAGCGAATATCGCATCAACAACGACTTTTTGAACGGCAAGGCCAGCGCAAAAGGTTTTTCAAAATCTAATATTGGCACCTTTGAAATTGACATGGAGTTTGATCGCATCTCCCCCTCTGCAGTTGGCGTCATGCCCTTGAAGAAGGACAAACAAGGCAACTTCAAAAACGCTCTTTACAGCGAAAAGGACTTTTTCAAAGCCACCGGTCACATCACAGTCAACGGTGCAAGATACGACACCAATGAAAACTCTGTTGGCATCATTGACGACCACAAGGGCTACTACCCCTTCCGTGCTCACTACGATTGGCTCACCTCCATGGGCACAACCTACGACAACGGCACAAAGAGATACTTTGCTTTCAACTTGACAAGAAACCAATCAGTTGATCAAGAAAGCTACAATGAAAACGTCATCTGGATTGACAACGAGTCCTACCCCATGCCTCCCGTGGTGTTCAAGCACAAGGACGGCAAAAAGAAGGCAAAGGAATGGCACGTGGTTGATGAAAAAGAGGAAGGCATTGTTGACGTCAAGTTTGAGATCAAAAACGTGTTCTATATGCCCATCCATCTTGGCCTTGTGGACGTCTATTACGCCCTGCCCTACGGCAACATCAGTGGCTACGTCACCGACACCAACGGCAAGAGATACGTGGTTGACGGCATGATTGGCATTGGCGAGGACAAAACCACCAGAATTTAATGGATAATGCAAACAAAAAAAGGCACTCAAACGAGTGCCTTTTTTGATTTGAGGATTAACCTATGAAAGTATTGTGCGGACGTTTTGAGGAGGAGCGTGTCCGCATGATTGATGTGGTTTGGCAGTTTGCCACCGCCATTCAACGTCTGCCAAACGTGACGTTGAGATGCACAACAATTTGGCGATGACAGGGGGCTATGTTGGTTTCTATATTGATATTGTTTTAGTTGAAGTAACGAGCAAGAAGTCCTTCAAAGGCTTTGCCGTGACGTGCTTCATCACGTGCCATTTCGTGCACTGTGTCATGGATTGCATCAAGGCCTTCTTCCTTTGCACGCTTTGCAAGTTCAAATTTGCCAAGGGTTGCACCGTTTTCTGCTTCAACACGGAGTTCAAGATTCTTCTTGGTTGAGTCGGTGACAACTTCGCCGAGAAGTTCTGCAAATTTTGCTGCGTGTTCTGCTTCTTCAAGGGCTGCCTTTTCCCAGTAAAGACCGATTTCGGGATAGCCCTCACGGTGTGCAACTCTGCTCATTGCAAGATACATACCAACTTCGGTGCATTCGCCTTCAAAGTTTGCTTTGAGGCCCATGTAGATGTCTTCGGGGACGCCTTTTGCTACGCCAACAACGTGTTCTGCTGCCCATTCACGCTTGCCTTCTTCAATGGGGACAAACTTGCTTGCGGGTTGTTTGCAGAGGGGGCAAGATTCGGGGGGAGTGGGTCCTTCGTGTACGTATCCACAGACTGTGCATTTCCATTTTTTCATAATAATTCTCCTTGTCGCTTTATGCGTTTAATTTTATTTTTATTTTATATTTTTAGTTTAATCGTTTTGTTTTGATTTGTAAAGTTCTATTTTTGTCATTTGTTGCAACTTGCGCATATTCCTTTGAACACCACTTCTGCCTCAACAATCAGGTTGCCATGAGTGGACAGAGCGTCCAACATCTCCTTGCCAAAGGTGGTGGCAATGTCCATCACGCTTCCACACTTTGAGCAATGAAAGTGAGCATGGGTGCAAGTTGTTTTGTCAAATCTGTCGGGAGCACCGGGCACCGCTATTCTGCGCACCTTGCCACTATCCACCAAGTCGCCAAGGACTCTGTACACCGTGCCAAGACTGACTGTGGGCAAAACCTCTTTGACTCTCAAATAGATGGTGTCGGCTGTGGGATGGTCGCAGGAAGACAGCACGACACTTTCTATGGTGCTCTTTTGAATTGTGTTTCTTCTTGTGACTTGTTCCATATCGCTTCCTTTTGACATTTTGTTTGTTGCTTATTGATAATGGTTATCGTTTACAATAACAATATACAGCATAGAAAAACCTTTGTCAACAGTTTTTTTAAAATTTTCAAAAATTTTTTATTTTATTTTTTTACATCAAAAAACACACCCTGCAAGGTGTGTCCAATTCAGATCATTTGACTGTTTGCACGCAAATTAAAAGCACTCCCAGCGGAGTGCTCATCACCAATCTTCTCGCCTGCCCACTTTGACGTCATCGTAATAGTCAAAGTAGTCCCTTTTGAATTTTTGCGTACGCTCACGCTCACGCTTGAGTTGCTCTCGTGCGTGCTTCTCCGCCTCGGTTTTGGGAGGTCGCTTGGGCTCTGCCACAGGATTGAGTTTTGATTTGTCCTCGCTTCTCATCAGAATTCAATATGTTTGAAATTGTCACGGGTGCTACGTTTGTAGAGGACAATTTTTCCGCCAATTGCTTGGATGGGCTCTGCGCCAGTTGCTGCTGCAAGGCCGTCAATAATTTCTTTTGCCGTGTTTTCACATGAGCGAAGGACGTCAATTTTGATGAGCTCATGGGCGTCAAGGGCAGTCACGATGTCTGCCACCATATTGTCATTGATGCCACCTTTGCCAATGTGGAAAATTGGGCGAATGTTTTGTGCCATACTGCGCAAATTTGCTCTTTGTTTGCTTGTCATTTTTTATGCTCCGTAATCTTTATTTCTTCAAGGATTTCAACCGCAAGGCCAACAAGCTCCTTGCATGCCGGCTTGTGTGAGTTGTGGGTGTCGCCATGGGGATGGAGTGCAATGAGGTCACGGCAGATATAACTGCCTGCTCTTTCCTTAAACCTTTCTGCCACCTGTCTTTCAAGGGCGTACAGCTCCTTCTTTTCATCAGGGACAAGGGTGTCAAGCCCCGTGATTAAGGATATGACTGTGACAGCGCCACTCACTGCTCCGCACACTTCACGCAGTCTGCCCATTCCGCCGCCAAAGGGGGCAGACATCTGTGCAAGCACTGCTCTGTCCACATCAATGACGTCATCGTAGGCAAGGACCACTGCCTGTGCACAGTTGTACCCGCTGTGGAAAAGATCTTTTGCTTTTTGAACTCTTGACATAGCCACTCCAACTTTTGTTTTCGGCGATATGATATCACAATTACAAAAAAAGTCAAGTTTACAGATATTGGAAAGCGAAATATGCAAAAAATCCGCATAGCCCTACCCTGTCCGCACACAATACATTTGCTGACAACAGTCAGACAATATAGGAGGTGGATATGGATCACGTTGTAAAAACAGGAGAAAAACCCGGAAGCGGAACCTACGTCTGCACCAACTGCTCTCAACAAGTGTCGGTTGATGAATATGACAAGCTTCCTCCCTGTCCTCGTTGCACAAACAACGAATTTGTGAGAAAGTGACACCCAGCGTCCCATCTTTACGATTACTACGTTCTCAACAGATGACCACGGACGCAAAACACAAAAATAGGGCTCGCCGAGTCCTATTTTTCTTTGCAAAATTTTGCCCGTTGTTTGAAAAGTTCGTTCTTGAAATTGTCTTTTTATTATGTTAAGATAATCATATATAATCTTTTTAAGGTATCAGTATGGAAAAAGAATTGAACACAAATGAAACCATAAACTCACAAAAGCCTGCTCTCCCCAAAAAGTTTGGCATTTTTTCTGTTTGCTATGCAGCAGTTGCTTACGCTTTTATGATTGTCATGTGGGCAACCGGCTGGAACTTCTTCCCCTTGGTGGCGGTGGTTCTTGCTGCAGTGAGTGCATTGCTCATTTTGCTTTCTGTGATAAAGTGGAACAAAATGCCCGTATTCCTTTGGGTTGCTTTCCTTACTCTCATAGTGGGCACGGTGTTGTTCCATCTTGGACATAGTGCAGAAAGCTTTGGCAAATCTCTTTGGTGGAACTTGGTGCTGACAATTGCTCCTATTGGTCTTGCTGTCGTCATCAAGCTTGTCAAAATTGAGGGCAAAAGAAAAAAGATTGCCATGGCAGTTTGCGCCGGTCTTATGGCAGCAACCTCAATGGTGTATTTCCTCTTTATGAACCTGCGATTGAACCCCACCGTTGAGCGCCTTTGGGAAGGTCATGACGACTATCTCAACTCACTTGACCCCTCTATGAAGGAGACAAACTCCCCCAACGTTCTCTTCATCCTTATGGATGACATGGCCTATGCGGACATCTCATCATACAGCTATATGGCAGAGGGCGAGGCAACAATCAACACCCCCAACATTGACTCCATTGCCGAAAACGGCATCTTTATGGAAAACTTCTATGCATCTGCTCCCGTCTGCACCCCCTCACGCTTTACGGCACTTACGGGCAGATATGCATCCCGTGGATACATTGACAACGTCATCTTCCCCACCGTAGTTGACGGCCCCACTTTCTCACCCACGCACTTCCTCAACCCCTATCAATTCCTCCACAACGTGGACGGCATCCTTGGAGATGAAATCACCATTGCAGAGGCCCTTGATGAAATGGGATATGACACCTCTTGCGTTGGCAAGTGGAACCTTGGTGACTACGGCGAATATTTGCCCACAAATCAGGGCTTTGACTATTTCTACGGCAGTTACTACGTCAACGATATGACCCCTTACGACTGGGTGGAAGAAGTTGACGGCGTTGGCACACAAATTCGCTCCCACGGCGACAACAAAGACCAAAGCGAAACAAATCGCCTCCTCACAGACAAGGTCAACGAGCAAATCAACGAGTCCATTTCAAAGGGCAACAACTTCTTTATGTATTACGCCACACCTTGGCCTCATCACCCCATCTACTCCGACAACAACGGAAATGGCAAGGGCGATGTCACCGATGACAACTATATTGATTGCATTGAGGAATTTGACAAGGGCCTTGGCGAAATCATCCAAAACCTCAAGGACAAGGGCGTCTATGACGACACTCTCATTGTGTTCACATCAGACAACGGCCCCGGCAGAGAGGGCGTGGCAGGCAACCTCCGTGGCAGAAAAAATACCACCTTTGAAGGTGGCATGAAAGTGCCTATGCTGGTCAGCTATCCCAACGGTGGAGTGGGCGCAGGACCTGCCATTGCAGAC
>JAFVYE010000034.1 GCA_017500745.1 Clostridia bacterium
AGCTACTACTACCCCGTCAGAGTCACAACTGCCATGGGTGTCAAATACTATTACGTTGAAATTGATGGGCTCAATGCTTGCATTGACATCTCAAATTTGACCGATGAGCCCACCTCATATGAGGGAGTCACTCTTGACAACGCTCTCCCTGGCAAACTGCTTTTGAAAGAAAACGTCACCCTCACCATTGGGGATCAAAGTGTGGACTCAAACTGGACCATTGAGCTCATCGGCATGATTGACGACAACTATTTTGTCAAAGCATCCTTTGGGGACGTCACACGTTTTGGCGCGGTGCAAAAATCCAACTTCACCACAGAGAACGTTGCTTATCATCAAATTGACAGCGCAAGACGTGAAGGGCTCATCAACAAAACCCCCGATGAAGAAATTGTTGAAAGTGGCTCTGGCAAATCCACTCTTCTGCGCATAATACTCATCATTGGCATTGCTGTGCCCGCAATCATCATTGCAATAATGTTGTTTAAGCCGGGCAGAAACAGCTCCAAAAACAACTACGACCGTCAAGCAATGAAATCCCGCCGTGAAGATGAACTGGACTACGATCGTGACCGCAGATACGACCGTGATAGACGTGACTACGACAGACGTGATCGTGACTATGATCGTGGCTATCGTGACCGTGATTACGACAGACGTGATCGTGACTATGATCGTGACTATCGTGACCGTGATTACGACAGACGTGTCCGTGACTATGACAGAGATTACGACCGTGACAGACGTGACTATGACAGACGTGACTACGACAGAGATGATCGCAGACGTGACGACTACGACAGAGGTTATAGAGATTGAAAACACTTTATATCGCTTCCGACATACACGGAAGCTACGCTTATTTGAAAAAGTTTTTGCAAATTGTGGACCTTGACAAAGGGGACAAACACATGGTTTTTCTTGGCGACACCTACAACCACGGCCCAAGAAACCCCTTCCCCGAGGAGTACGCACCCATGAAGGTTGAGGGGTTGCTTGAAGAGCGTATGGGGCAATTTGACCTCATCAAAGGCAACTGCGACAGCGAGGTTGACGAGATGATTTCTCCCTTCAAAATCAGGAGAGATTTCTGCCTCAAAGACGGCTCTCGCCACCTATATTTCACTCATGGACACAAGGTCAACAAGGACTTGCCCAAAAAGAATGCAAAGGCAGGGGACGTGGTGTTTTACGGCCACTTCCACACCCCCTATCACGCAGTGATAGACGGTGTCAACTACGTGTGCGTTGGCTCGGTGGCAATGCCCAAGGATGACGCCCCTCACACCTACGTCATTTATCAAAACAACACCGTCATCATCAAATCTCTTGATGGCAACACAATATCACAAATCAAACTTTGAGGTGCACCATGAAAAGACACATTAGACTCAACACTCCCTTTGAAACAACAGACATCCCTCTCAGCGAATATCCTCGTCCTCAGTTCCAACGTGACAGCTACGTCACTTTGAACGGCAAGTGGCAATACGCCATCTATCGCAACAGCGAGCGCTTTGACGGATATCAAGGAGAAATCTTGGTGCCCTTCTCCCCTGAATCACTTCTTTCTGGGCTCCCCGAAGGCACGATGGTCACTCCCAACGACGTGCTCTATTATCATCGTACCTTCACCCTTTCTCAAGACTTTTTGAAGGACAAAACCTTCATCCACTTTGGCGCAGTTGACTATGCATGCAAAGTCACCGTCAACGGCGTTGTCATTGGCGAACATACAGGGGGATACACACCCTTCTCATTTGACCTCACAGGTGTTGTCACCGCAGGCGAAAACACCATTGACGTGGTTGTCACCGACCCCAGCGACACATCCTACCACGCCCGTGGAAAACAAGCCATGAAAAACGGCGGAATTTGGTACACTCCTCAATCAGGCATTTGGCAAAGCGTGTGGCTTGAAAGCGTGCCTGCTACATATCTCAAAGACGTCACGATTGTGCCCGACATTGACCTTGACACCGTGACTGTCAAGCTTGACAAGTCCAGAGACGTCACAGCAGAAATCATTGTTGCAGACAATGGCGTCACCATTGCAAAGGTGGCATCCGACCGTGATACAGTTGCAATCTCCCTCAAGGATTACGAGCTTTGGTGCCCCGAAAACCCCAAGCTTTATGACCTCGTCATAAAAGTGGGCGATGACATTGTCAAATCATACTTTGGCATGCGCAAGTACAGCATCGTCACAGACAAGCTTGGATTCAAGCGCCTCGGCCTCAACAACAAGCCCTATTTCCACACCGGCGTCCTTGATCAAGGATATTGGTCTGACGGCATGCTCACACCTCCCTCCAACTCCGCCCTTGAATATGACGTGAAACTTGTCAAGTCAATGGGCTTTAATATGATAAGAAAACACATCAAGATTGAACCTCTCCGCTGGTACTACCACTGCGACAAGGAGGGCATCCTTGTTTGGCAAGATATGGTGTCTGGTGGCGAAAAGTACAACATGATTTACATCGGCACTCTCGCCTTCCTTGAAATCCACATCAAAGACAACACTCCCTGCCAATACAAAAAGTTGGCACGTGCCAACAAGGACGGCAGAGATGAGTTTGAACGCGAATTGAGAGAAACAATGAACTATCTCAAAAACGTGGTTTCACTTTCTGTTTGGGTGCCCTTCAACGAAGGTTGGGGACAATTTGACTCCGTGCGCATCACAAAGGAAATGAAGGAGCTTGACCCCACTCGTATCATTGACAGCGTCAGCGGTTGGAACGATCAAGGAAGAAACTCCAGCGACCTCAAGTCACGCCACATCTATTTCAAGCCCATCACAAAGCCCTTCCGTGACAAGCGTTGCTACGTCCTCAGCGAATTTGGCGGATATTCATTGCCCACCGAGGACCATATGTACTCTCCCGACAAGATCTTTGGCTATAGAGTGTACAGAAAGCCCGAAACCTTGGCAAAAGGATTCAAAAACCTCTATGAAAAGAGCATTATGCCCCTCATTGACAAGGGACTTTCTGCAACAGTATACACTCAAGTCAGCGACGTTGAAGAGGAAATCAACGGCCTCATCACTTACGACAGAAAAGTTGTCAAGTTCCCCATTGATATGGTGAAGAAACTCAACGAACAATTGAAAATCAAGGACTAATCAAGCACTATGAGCATCGCAGACAAAATATTTGTAGACACTTGCAGACAAATCATTGATGAAGGTGTTTGGGACACAGACCTTCCGGTCCGTCCCAGATGGCTTGACGGCACCCCCGCCCACACAGTAAAGAAGTTTTGCATAGTCAACCGCTACGACCTGTCAAAAGAGTTTCCCATCATCACTCTACGCAGGACGGCGTTTAAGTCTGCCATTGATGAAATCCTTTGGATATGGCAGAAAAAGTCAAACAACGTCCACGATCTTAACTCTCATATCTGGGACAGTTGGGCAGATGAAAGCGGTTCAATCGGCAAAGCATACGGCTATCAACTTGGTGTCAAACACACCTATCCCGAGGGCGAATTTGACCAAGTGGACAGGGTGCTTTATGACCTCAAGCACAATCCCTCATCCCGCCGTATCATGACCAACATATCCAACTTTCAAGACCTTCACAAAATGCACCTCTACCCTTGCGCATACTCTGTGACGTTCAACGTGACAAATGGCAAGCTCAACGCCATCCTCAACCAACGCAGTCAAGACACCCTCACCGCCAACAACTGGAACGTGGTGCAATATGCAGTCCTCGTCCATATGTTTGCACAAGTGAGTGGCCTTGAAGTTGGTGAGCTTGTCCACGTGATTTCGGACGCACACATCTACGACAGACACGTGCCTATTGTGGAAAAGATTTTGCAGAACAAGCAGTTTAACGCACCAAAATTCTGGATAAACCCTGAAATCAAGGATTTCTATGACTTTACAGTCAACGATTTCAAGCTTGAAGGATATGAGTTTACTCCCCTTGAGGACAAGATTGAAGTGGCGGTGTAAAATGAATCTTATCGTTGCAGTTGACAAAAATTGGGGCATCGGCAAAAACAACGGACTTCTGTTTGACCTCAAAGCCGACATGAAACACTTTGTGGAGCACACTCGTGGCAAAGTGGTTGTGATGGGAGCAAACACTCTCCGCTCTTTGCCAAACGGTATGCCTCTCAAAAATCGTGTCAACATCGTGCTCAACCCCGATGGCGACATCATGGACGCCATTGAAAAGGGCTATGTCCTCACCACCTCCCTTGATGAACTGCTTGAACAAGTCCACGCCGTCAAGGACAACGAGGTTTACGTAATTGGTGGCGCAATGATGTATCACACCTTGCTCCCCTACTGCCACACCGCATACATCACAAAGGTGGATGCTGACGGCGAGGCAACCGTGTTCCATGACAATCTTGACAAACTGGACAACTGGACCTGCACAGAGGTTGGAGAGCCCATAGACGACAATGGTTACACCATCCGCTTCTGCACCTACAAAAACGCAAATCCTGTAGAGTTTGAGTCCACCATTGACTTGAACAAGGAACATCTGCATACAATAAGAGCGGAACAAGCGTTCCTCAACCGCAACAAGTGATCAAATCAAAACTAATTTTAGGAGATATATTATGGAAAACTTTGCAACAAATTACATGAAAACCTACGAAGGCCTTGAACTTTGGGTCAAAGTCCTTCTCTGCTTGCTCTGGGACATTCCTTCAAACCTCTATCGCTTCTCCCGCAGTTTCCTCGGCAAAAACACACTCGGCATGGTAGTGGCCGTGCTCCTTGCAATCTTTGGCGGATGGATTCTCTTCATCGTTGACATCGTCTGCCTCATTGTCAAAGGCAAGATCTACTGCTTGGAAGACCTCACCGCATAATCAAATGAACACAAAAAAATGGCACTCGGTTGAGTGCCTTTTTTTGTTTATTTCACATGTATGCCTGCGTGTCAATAGTGATTTTTGTGTATGTTTTTCATCAAAATGGCAAAGATTGTGGTGGAGGTATAATATGGAACTTTTGGAAAGCAAAACATTGAACAATTTAGCAAAGGCCTACGCCGGCGAGTGCCAAGCACGGACAAGATATGAGTTTATGGAGTACGGCGCAAGAAAACAAGGATACGCTTGCCTTGCTGAAATCATTGACAAGGTGGCGTACAACGAGTTCAACCACGCACGTATGTTCTACACCTATATCCAACAAGCCAGCGACAAAACCATTGAAAACGTGGAGGTGTGCGCAGGCTATCCCTTCAAGGAAAAGTGGGATCTCACAGAAAACCTGCGTCTTGCCAGTGAGGACGAAAAGAAGGAGGCCTTTGACATCTACCCTGCCTTTGCGGAAACTGCAAAGAAGGAGGGCTTCAAGGACATTGAACATCTGTTCAAAATGGTTGCAGACGTGGAAAAGTGCCACAGCATGCTCTTTGAGGACTTGTACAACCAAATGAAAACGGGCACAATGTACAAACGCAAAGTGGCTATGAAGTGGAAATGTGCAGGTTGTGGCTATGAAGCAACGGCAAAGAAAGCGTGGGAGGAATGTCCTCTCTGCAAAGCAAAACAGGGATTTGTCATGTTGCACCTCAATGACAACGCAGATTAAAACACAAAAACCCGACTGTGTCGGGTTTTTTGTTTGAATGTTTTGCGCGTTATAAAAACGCGATAAATCGATGAAGAGCGCGAAAAAGCCCTGATAGACCGACCGCTGTGTACTTGGCGTACATAAGGGTGGGATATCAGGGCTTTGACAATGCTATTCGCGATTTAGCGCGTTTTTACTTGGTGCCGAAAAGTCGGTCGCCCGCATCTCCAAGCCCGGGCAAAATGTAACCAACGTCGTTGAGTTGGCGGTCAAGGGTTGACACGTAGATTTTGACATCGGGGTGTGCTTCTGCAACGGTTTCAACACCAATGGGGGCTCCAATGATGTTCATAAGACGGATGTCTTTGCATCCACGTTGCTTCAATGCATCAATTGCTGCCACGGCGCTTCCGCCTGTTGCGAGCATGGGGTCAAGAAGGATTGCAATGCTGTTTTCAATGCCTTCGGGGAGCTTGCAGTAGTACTCACAAGGTTGGAGAGTCTCCTCATTGCGATACATGCCGATGTGGCCTACTCTTGCCAAGGGGAAGAGGGTGTGGACACCATTGACCATGCCAAGACCTGCTCTGAGGATGGGCACGATTGACACTGCATTGTCTGCAACCATTGTTTGCTCTGTGAGTTCAAGAGGGGTCTGCACCATAACCTTTTTGGTGGGCACGTCTTTGAATGCTTCGTACACCATGAGGGTGGTGATTTCTTCAACGAGTTCTCTAAACTCCTTGGTGCTTGTCTTTTCATCACGGAGAATTGCAACTTTGTGTTGGATGAGGGGGTGATCAAAGATGGTCACGTTTGCGTATTCTTTCATATTTCACCTTCAATGTAGAATACAAGCCCATCCAAGTGGACGGGCTTGCGTAAAATTTAAATTAGTTTTCTTCGGTTGCTTCAGGGGCTTCGGTTGCTTCTTCTGCAACTACGTCTTCTGCGGGTTCTTCAACAAGAGTGTCAACAACGCCAACTTGAACTGCTGCTTCGGTGACGATTGACTTGTTTTCAATTTCTTCTTCAACTGCGCTGTCTTTCTTTTCAAGCTTGTTGCAGACTGCGTATGTGATGATGCCGAGGATGAGTGCTGTTGCAACTGATGTGATGGTGATTGCCTTTTCAACAACGCCGTTGTCGTTGATCATGTAAGGAATCTTGATTGCAAGACCGCCGATGCCTGCGATGAGGATTGCGGACACTGTAAAGAGGTTCTTGTTTTCGCCGAGGTCAATGTTCTTGAACATCTTGAGACCGCTGACTGCGATGAAGCCATAGAGCGTCAAGCAAACACCGCCCATGACGCATGCAGGGATGGTTTGAAGGAGACACATAAGGGGTGAGATGAATGAGAGCACAATGCACATGATTGCTGCTGTGAAGATTGTGCTGATTGATGCGTTTCTTGTGATTGCAACGCAACCAACTGATTCACCGTAGGTGGTGTTGGGGCAAACGCCGAAGATTGTGCCTGCCATTGAGCCAACGCCGTCACCAAGGAGTGTGCGCTTGAGGCCGAGTTCGCCTTCAACAAGGTCCTTTTCAATGATTGAGGAGAGGTTCTTGTGGTCTGCGATATGTTCTGCAAAGACGACCAGTGCAACGGGGAGGAATGCGAGTGCTGCTTCTGCAACGCCTGCACCGTTGAGGAGTTGTGCTCCGTCAATTTGTGCTTCGCCGGTGACCATTTCTCTGATTGCTTCAATGAGAGCAAAGTCAGGATAGTTGAGGAAACTTTGAACTGTGACGTTCTTGAAGTTGTCAATGAGGGGTTGCCAGTTGATGATTTGGAGATATTCAACACCAGTTGCCATGCCGATACCGGTGAAGATTGTTGCCAGTGCGTAGCCTGCGCCAATACCAATGATGAAGGGGATGAGTTTCATCATCTTGTACTTCTTTTGGACTGAGCAGATGATGACAACGAAGAAGGTCACAAGACCGCAGAGGAGACCAATGAGGTTGTATCCGCCGTTGAGTGCGTCTGCGCTTGCTTTGACCATGTCGCCCATTGCGTTGCCTGCAAGTGAAAGACCAATGACTGCAACGGTAGGTCCAATGATGACGGGAGGCATAAGTTTGCCAACCCATTTTGTGCCTACAAAGTGGATGACGATTGCAATGACCACGTACACAAGGCCTGCAAAGATTGAGCCAACAATGATACCGCAATAGCCGTATGCCATTGCAACACCAAGTGAACTAAGGAATGCAAATGAACTTCCAAGGAAGACGGGGCTCTTGAACTTTGTAAAGAGCAAATAGACGATTGTGCCTACGCCTGCGCCGAGGATTGCTGCGGGGATTTGTGTGGGCAAGCCAATGATTGAGGGCACTGCGATGGTTGCTGCCATGATGGCAAGAACTTGTTGCAATGCAAACACAAGCATCTTGTTGAACTTGGGTCTGTCATGAACGTCATAAACGAGTTTCATAGTTTCTTCTCCATTTTATTATTTAGTTTTTTTTGTTTAGTCTTACGTATATAGAGTGTTATATCGCACACGTGGGTGCGCATCTTGCCCCCGCTCTCCCCCTGAGCGCAAAAAAAAATTCGTCACCGCAACGGGAACGAATTTTTTAGGCAATTATAGAAACAAATACGCCATCGGCCATCATTGTGGCCTTGTTTTTCACACATTGAATTGTGAGTGTGACTGCGTTCATTTGCTCCTCCAAAGCTTGTCTTGAGTCATGCCCTCAACAAACTATAAATACCTTATCACAAAGGCAAAAAAATAGCAAACGTTTTAAGCCACAAAAATATTTATTTTTTACAATTTTATCTGCCCAAAATTTTCTTCAATTCATCAAGGTTGAAATCGGGCACGTATTCCTCGGTTGCGCTGTCAAGTTCTTGTGAAAAACCTTGGCTGAGCCCCGCATCAAAAAATGCGTCAACCGCCATATTGTACTCAAGCTCGTTGATGCGCCTGCTGAGAGCAGGATGTCCGCTGACTGCCGGTGTAGGAAAATATTGTCCCATGACGCTGACGTACATCTTTTTGTCTATGGAGGCAATTTCGTGCATGACGCCAACGGTGTTGCGTATGCCTCTGGGAAGCACAAGGTGACGGACAATGACCCCCTTTGTCATCATTCCGTCATCATCAAACTGGTTGACGGGGATTTGACGGCGCATTTCACGGATGGCCTCTCTTGCCACCTCAAAGTAGTTGGGCACTCCTGAATATTCTTGGGCAAGGCGATTGTCGCTGTACTTGAAATCAGGCAGATATATGTCCACCAATCCCTCAAGCTTTTTGAGGTTGGCAACTGTTTCATAACCACTGCTATTCCACACAATAGGAATGGTCAATTGAGTGCGAACAACCTTCAACACGTTGGCAAGCAAATTGACGTTTTGAGGGGGTGAGACAAGGTTGATGTTTTCTGCTCCAATTGACTGCAAATAAAGCATACACTTCATAAGCTCTTGAGGGCCCACTTCAAGGCCAACACCCTCGTGAGAAATCCTGTGGTTTTGACAAAAAACGCACTTCATATTGCATCCGCTGAAAAAGATTGTGCCACTGCCCTTGTCCCCAGAGATGCAGGGTTCTTCAAAGTGATGAAGGCCTACTCTTGCGATTTTGAAAGTTTCACTCATTGTTTGCCTCTCTCAATTTTGACAATGATATTGTCGTACTTATTTTGCCATTTCTGGACTTTTTTGAGGTTGTACTTTTTGGGCAACTTTTTGGCCACGTTCATGGCGTTTACGCCCTTCAAAACCCACTTGATTGCTTGGCCAATAAGGTGGCCGTTTTTTAGGAGTATGCCCACCTTTTTCAAGATGTCGCCAAGGGTCAATTTGACAGGGTTTTCGGTGTCGGTTGACAAAAGAGCCATATCCTCATTTGTGACTGCTCCGCAACCAAACAGCCAGTTTATCTCATCAGGATTGATGTTTAAAGCCCATCTTTTGACAACATCAACAAGTGTGTAGGATGCGCCAAGCTCCTCAAAGTACTTGACTTGATAGCCCCACAAATGCTCTGCGTCAAACTTGTCGGGGTTGGTTGAAATTATGTGTTCGCCAAGCCACAAGCCCGCCTTCATGCTGGCCTCAATGCCACTTCCCATAAAGGGCATTGTCATAAAGGCGCTGTCGCCAACAAGGGCATATCCGTCTGCCACAATGCCCCCTGCGGTGCATCTAAGCCCTATGTCAACCCACTTGCCTTCCTTCAAAACTTGATCTGTCAAAATGGGATGGCTCTTGTACAATGCTTCAAGGCATTTGTCCTTGTCCTCCTCTGTCAAAGTGTCAATGCGTCCAATCAGCACGTCCACTTCGTTGCGATCGTTGAGGTTGCACCAGCTGATGCCTGCGCCGTCCAAATGTTTGACGTAAAGGGTGCTTTCAGGATTGGGGGTTTCTGCTTCTTCATTGCGGACAAAAAAACCTCTCCATCCCTTCATAACTCCGCCCTTTCCTGCCTCTGCGGGCACCCCGAATTTTGCGGGAATTTGGGCTCTGAAAGGGGAGTTGAATCCGCTGGCATCCACCACCAAATCGGCATGCAATTCCTCTCCGTCAACCACGACTCCAACCACACTATCTCCATCAAGCACAAGGCGCTCAACAGGGGTGTCAAAGTGGACTTTTGCCCCGCTTTCTTCAGCAAGTGCCACTAAGTGATCCACAAGACCACGTCTTGACACAGACACTTCCTCCATGGGCTTTGCAGGAGGCACTTTCAAGCTGTTTTTTTCATCGGGAGACACAAAAAGCCACTTGCTCTTTTGAGTGTAGCAATGGGTTGGGGGCGGTGCAATTCCGCAAATTTCAAAGATGTCAAAACGGATGTCATCGTGCCAATCGTGAGAGGTTGCTCCACGAGAAGCCCTTTCAAAAACTTCAACGTCATATCCTGCCAAGGCAAGCTTGCCTGCAACAAGTGCTCCTCCTTGACCCAAGCCGATGACTATAACTTTTTTCATAATCCACCTATGTTTTGTTTCTACAATAATTATAGACCTGATGATGTTGACTGTCAATATCGGTTTTTTTTCGGCGGGTGCTTTACAGTTTGCGGTATAGGTGCTATAATTTTATGGTTGTTTGAGCAAGCTCAAATACAATATCTTTCCACCTTTGGAGGCACTATGTCATCAACAGTCGGCACAATTTCAAGAGGCATCAAAGCACCCATCATCAAAACCGGGGACGACCTTGTTTCAATCGCAGTTGACAGTCTGCTTGCCGCAGCCAGCGACACAGAAACTGGCTTCAAAATTCAAGATCGTGACGTCTTTGCTCTCACAGAAGCAGTCGTGGGCAGAGCACAAGGCAACTACGCCACAGTTGACCACATCGCAACTGACGTCCGCAGAAAAACTGGCGGTGGCACAGTTGGGCTCATCTTCCCCATCCTTTCAAGAAACAGATTTTCATTGCTCCTCAAAGGCATCGCAAAGGGCGTGGACAAGCTTGTCATCATGCTCTCATATCCCAGCGATGAGGTGGGCAACCACCTTATGAGCATTGACGCTCTTGATGAAAAGGGCATCAACCCCTACTCTGACGTGTTCACCGAAAAGGAAGTGTACGACACCTTTGGCGAAATCAAGCACCCCTTCACCGGCATGGACTACGTTGCCCTCTACAAACAAATGGGTGGCGAAAACACAGAAATCATCCTTGCCAACAGACCTCAAGAGATCTTGAAGTACACCGACACAGTCATCAATGCAGACATCCACACCCGTTTCCGCACAAAGCGTCTCCTCCTTGAAGCAGGCGCAAAAACCGTGCTTTCTCTCCACGACATCTTGAACGAGTCCGTTGACGGCAGTGGCTACAACAGCGACTACGGCATCTTGGGCTCAAACCTTGCAACCGACAACAGCGTCAAGCTCTTCCCCAGAGATTGCCAATCTCTTGTTGAGGACATTCAAAAGGAAGTGTACAAGCGCACGGGCAAACACATTGAAGTTATGGTATACGGAGACGGCGCATTCAAAGATCCCGTCGGCAAGATTTGGGAGCTTGCAGACCCCGTGGTTTCTCCGGGATATACAAGTGGCCTTGAAGGCACACCCAATGAGCTCAAGCTCAAATATCTTGCAGACAACGCCATTGGCAATTTGAGTGGAGAGGATGCAAAGCAAGCCATCAAAGACATGATCAAAGCAAAGCCATCAAACCTGGTTGCATCACAAGCATCACAAGGCACAACCCCCAGACGCCTCACAGATTTGCTTGGCTCTCTCTGTGACCTGACAAGTGGCAGTGGCGACAAGGGCACTCCCTTCATCTACGTGCAAAACTACTTCACAAACTACGCCAACGACTGATATGGCTCAAAGCAAAAAAGCCCACTCAAGCGAGTGGGCTTTTTGTTTAACTTACATATTGAAATATGTAATTGGCTGTGATATAATTTCTTTGTATAGGCACGGTCTGTACAAAGGAATTTGAATTTATGAACGGGAAAATCAACAATCTATCTCAAATCGCATATGCCAGAAGATACACTCTCTCCGAGGGCGCAGAGGCAGGCATCAAGGTCATTGAGGTGTTCAATGGGCGCCTCCGCTTTCTCATCAACGAGAGCAAATGCCTTGACGTAATGCAACTTTTTGACGGAGACGTCAACATCTCATTTTTGTCAAAAAACGGCTTTCATCACGCCGATTTGAACTATGAACGCCGTTTTGAAGGCGGTATGCTGTACACCTGTGGTCTTGACAACGTTGGCACGAGAGAGGGCTACGTCATCCACGGCACCCTCCACACCAGCCCTGCAAAAGTGACTGCAATCATCTGCAATGAGGATGAAATCAAGGTGGTTGGCGAGATGAGATCAAGTGCGCTTTTTGGGGACAATCTTCTTTTTACACGCACTATCACAACCAAAGTTGGAGATGACACTTTCATCGTTGAGGACGTCCTTCACAATCAGGGCTACACCGACAGCGAATACTGCCTGCTATACCACGTCAACGTGGGCTATCCTATGCTTGATGAAGGTGTCACAATCCTGCAAGATGAACTCAGTTGCCAGCCTCGCAATGAGTGGGCAAAAGCCAAGTTTGACACAAGAAATATCTTGACGGATGCCGTTGTTGGCGAGGAGGAGCAATGCTATTATACCATCCACAACACCCCTCACGTTGAGGTGGTCAACAACAAGCTTGGTCGCACTTTCACCCTTGACTACTCCAAGGATACGTTGCCTTGCTTTGTCCAATGGAACAGCCGTATGAGTGGAGATTACGCACAGGGCTTGGAGCCCTCCACCACCTTCCTTGACGACACTTTTACCCGCACCAAAATCAAAGCAGGAGAAAGGGTCAACTTCCGCATTGCAATGTCCGTGAAACGCTTTTGACAACAGCCACAAAACACAACTTCTATAAAAGGCATAATATGAAAAACGTACTTTCAAAACCATTATTTTTCAAAGACAACAGAGTCTACCGAGTCTATCTTGGGGGCAAAGGCATTTCTCTCCTCCGTCAACGTGAGGAGGAACAAGATGACTTCTTCCCCGAAGAGTGGATTGCCAGCAAAGTGAAAGCCATCAATCCCAAGTACTTTGGGGAGCGTGACGGCGTTGCTGTGGTTGAAGGAGCAGATGCATACTTTGATGATCTCCTCCGTGACTACCCCGATTTGCTCCTTGGTGGCAGAAAATACGATTGCCTTGTCAAATACCTTGACAGCGCAATCCGCTTGCCCATGCAAGTGCACCCCACCAAAGAGTTTGCAAAGAAGCATTTTGGCAGTGACTACGGCAAGACGGAGGCGTGGCTTGTGCTGGCAACTCGCCCCAATGCAACCATATATTTTGGGTTCAATCGTGACGTCACCAAAGAGGAGCTTGGTGCCCTTGAAGAAAGGAGCGAAACCGAGCGTGACATCATGTCATCAATCCTATACAAAGTTGACGCAAAGGTGGGTGACATCTACATAATCAATGCGGGGCTCATCCACGCAATTGGAGCAGGATGCACCATCCTTGAAGTGCAAGAACCCACCGACTTCACAATTCAACCAGAAAGATGGTGTGGCGACTATCACATCAGTGAAAACGAGGAGTATATTGGGCTTGACAAGTCCACGGCCCTTGACTGCTTTGACTACTCTCTCGTTGGCGAAAAGGCACTCCGTGGCGCAAAAGTCACGCCCAAAATTGCCTATGACAAAGACGGCGTTGTAAAGGAGGAACTCATCTCCTACGACATCACTCCTTGCTTTGCAGAAAACAGATACACCGTGACAACGGGCGCTTTGACTCTGCCCTATGCACCTTCGGTTTGGATCTGCACAGAAGGCAAAGGCAAGATTGTTGGCGAGGGCTATGAAAGGACAATTTCACAGGGAGATTACTTCTTCCTGCCCTACGTTGCAGAAGGCAAATTCCGCATTGTGGCTGACGACAAAATTGAGATGATTGAGTGCTTGCCCTCAAAGCAATAATCTGTTTGCATCCCCACGGCAAACACAATCATTTGACAAAACAAAGATTTTAAATTAACAAAACAAACGCTTGAAATGCCGTTTGTGAAAAATAAGGAAATTATGATACTTTCAGTTGGCGAAATTTTGGTGGATATGATGGGGCACAAAAACACCTACACCATGCACGTGGGTGGAGCTCCTTTCAACGTGGCCGTTGGCGCAAAAAGATGTGGCGCTACGGTGGCATTTGTAGGCAAGGTCGGAGATGACGTCCCCGGCAAATTTATCCAAGCAAACCTTGACTCATTTGGCCTTGACAGAGTTGACGTCAAGGTGGACAAGGTGCGCAACACCACCCTTGCTTTTGTTGCTCACGATGAGTCTGGCGAGAGAGATTTTGCCTTTTTCCGCCACGACACAGCGGACTATCAATTGACCATTGATGACGTTGACTTTGACGGCTATCCCTCTCTCAACATCCTCCACGTTGGCACCCTGATGCTCAGCGAGGAGTGTGGCAGAAGCTTTGCAACTCAACTCATTGACAAGGCAGAATCTCGGGGAGTCAAAGTGTCAATTGACGCCAACTTTCGTGATGACCTGTATGACAGCAAGGCGTCACGCAACGCAATTTTCAAGCCCTATCTTGAAAGAGCGGACATCTTGAAATTGAGTGCTGATGAACTTATGGAGTTCACGGGAGAATCAGACATCTTTGATGCTGTCAAAAAGCTTGGTTTCAAGGATCTTCTCTTTGTCACAGACGGAGCAAACGGAAGCTATGTTTTCACAAAGGACGGTAGCGCCTTTGTGCCCACAGAAAAGACGTCCGTCGTTGACACCACCGGCGCAGGAGACGCATACTACGGCGCAATTCTTGCCGGAGTTGATCACCTCATCCTCAACAATGAGTGCCCTGACACAATCAACCTCATTCCCATTGCAGAAATCGCAAATTCAAAAGGCGCAGAAACCGCCTCAAAACTTGGTGCAATATGATTGAAATCATCCTCAACCTTGTAAAAAGCATGGCAAAGCACCCCACTCTCACAAAAGACGTGGCAAAGGTGCGTGGTTCGGTCTATGAAAAAATCGCAGACCTTGACGCCACCTGCGTAAAAAGCGCAGAACCCATCCCCTATGCCGACCTTGACAAGCACACCTTTGTGCCCATAAAGGAAGGCGACCTTTGGGCAGACCAGCACTTTGATTGCGCTTGGTTCAAACTGCGTGGCAAAGTGCCCGCAGGCACCGCCCATCCCGTAATTGTGTTCAACGTCAACGGCGAGGGCATGGCTCATCACAACGGAGAGAGCTTTGACATCTCCACTCCCCTCCTTGGCGTGTCTGGGGTGTTGCAACCGCCCGGCATTGGCAAGCGCATATTTGATCTTGACGGCAAGGTGGATGAGGACGGCAACTTTGAAATTTTGGTTGACTGCGGAAACAACGGCATCACAGGCACCTTTGTTTTCAAGCCCAAGTACGTCTATGGCTATCTTGCCAACAGACGTGACGACGTGTTGGACTTCTATTACGACTATCTCACCTTGGCTCTGCTCCTCTCCGCCGAGGAAAACTCCTCTTTTACTCCTGAGGTCAACGCCACAATAAAAAAGGCATTGGCAATGGCATACAAGTACTTCAAAAAGGAGGACGTTGACGGAGCAAAAGCTGTGCTTGCGCCCTTCTACAATGACTCAAGTGTTGAGCACAAAACCATCAACAAACTCATTGCAAAGCGCAACCCCGTGGACTACACCATGGTGGGACACGCACACCTTGACCTTGCTTGGCTGTGGCCAAAGCGGGAGACCATGCGAAAAACAATGCGCACTTTCACCAACGCCATAAGCTTGATTGAAAAGGACAAAAACTTTGTGTTTGGAGCAAGTCAAGCCCAAATGTTTGAATGGGTCAAGGAGCAAAATCCCTCCCTCTATGCCAAGATAAAAAAGGCGGTGGAAGATGGCAACATTGAGATCCAAGGGGGCATGTGGACAGAGTGTGACTGCAATCTGACAGGAGGCGAAAGCATCATCCGTCAGTTTGGATATGGCGACAAATTCTTTTTGGACAACTTTGGCAAAACATCAAAGGTGATGTGGCTCCCTGACGTCTTTGGCTATCCCGCCACCCTGCCTCAAATCATACGAGGAGTGGGCAAGGACTACTTTGCCACCATCAAACTCAGTTGGAACAAAACCAACAAATTTCCTCTTCAAACATTCAAATGGCTTGGACCAGACGGCAGCGAAGTTGTGGCACACCTCTCTCCCGAGGGCACGTACTGCAACGATGCAACCCCTCTTGTCATTGCCAAAACCCACCGCAAAAATCTGCAAAAAGCAGTGGGCAAAGCCCTTGTGATTTACGGCGATGGAGATGGCGGTGGTGGCGCTGGCGAAGGTCACGTTGAAGTGATTGAAAGAGAAAGAAAGCTCTACGACAAAGGCAAAGTTGAGTTTGGCTCTGCAGAGAGTTTCTTTGACAAGCTTGACGGAAATCTCCCCTCATATCAAGGGGAACTCTATCTTGAAAAACATCGTGGCACCTACACCTCACAAAGCGAAAACAAGCGCCTTAATCGTGCTTGCGAGCACGCCCTTCACACCCTTGAATGGCTTTGTGTTGCCAGCAAAGACACCAACAAAAACCTCCTTGACAAAACTTGGAAAACGGTGCTTTTCAACCAATTCCACGACATACTCCCGGGCAGTAGCATTGAGCGCGTTCACCGTGAAAGCCGTGAGGAGCTAAACTCTGCACTAAATGACGTAAACAACCAAATCGGCACTTTAATTGATGGTTTTGGTGGTGTAAAGTCCTTGTGTGCAATAAATCCCTCTCCTTTTGCTCAAACCGTGATGACCGAGATTGATGGTCAAACATACTCTGCAAATGTGCCTGCATATGCATCTGCACCTCTCAAAAAGACAGCTCACTTGCATCCCTTTGTGGCAGAGCGAAATCTTGAAAACAACCTTGTGCGCATTGTCTTTGACAAGGATGGCAACATCATATCTTACTTTGACAAGGTGCAAGGCGTTGAACACGCAAAGGGACTGCTCAATCAGTTTGTGGTGTACGGCGACAAAAAGCTTCACTACAATGCTTGGGACATTGACAACGACTATTTGAAGCACAAAAACAAAGTCAAGTGCACCGGCTCTCGTTTTTACACCGAAGGCGTCTATTCCGTTGTGGAGCACTCCTACGCATACGGCAATAGCACCATAGTTGAAAAGGTGAAGCTGGGCGCCACCTCACAGGTGCAATTTGACCTTGTCGTTGACTGGAAAGAAACTCACAAAATGCTCCGTACAGAATTTGAGCCAGCCGACTACGGCGACACAGTTGAGTGCGACATTCAATTTGGATCAATACTCCGTCCCACCACCGAAAACAACAGCGTTGAAAAGGAACAGTTTGAAATCTGCGCCCACAAGTACATTGCCACCAGCGGTAGAGGAATCTTTGCTTTGTACAGCAACTCAAAGTACGGCTATCGGGCAAAAAACGGCATGCTGACGATGAATCTGTTCCGCTCTCCAGTATACCCCGATCCCACCTGCGACAGAATGGTGCATCACTTGACCTACGCCATGGACATCCCTCAAAGCAGAAAGGATCTGGTCCGTGGTGCATACAACTTCAACCTGCCCGTCATCATCACGGACAAAGAGGTTGACCTCAGGCCAATTGCCACCACCACAAGCTCAAACCTCATCATTGAAACCATCAAGCCCGCCGAGGACGGAGATGGATTTGCCCTCCGCATATACGAGCGCTACGGCGCACGCACCGAGGCAGACCTTGTGTTGACGGTGCCCTACACTGCTCTATATGAAAGCAACTTGCTTGAAAAAATTCAAGTGCCCGCCACCGAGCACCTCACCTTTAAGCCCCACGAAATCAAGACGATCGTGGTCAAAACAAAGTGACAAAATCAATAGACTGACAAAAATTGCAAAAATAAAAGGCACTCAAACGAGTGCCTTTTTTCACAAATCAATTGTTATGCAATGGGGTATGCCTCGGGCCAAGTTGCCTCAAGATTGCCAAGGTCGGGGAGATCAATTGAATCAACACCGTAGGTGTAGTTGATTGTCATATTGTTTCCGCCATTTTCCTCAATGACCATGGACGTAAAGACAAATCCATCAACCTCGCTTCCATCATAAATGGTGACGGTTGTTCTTTCAAGAACAAGGGTTGCGGTGCCGTTGATGATTTGACCATCCTCTTCATAGTGATAGGTCAAGACGATTTCAACCTTGCACATATCTGTCAATGCGCTGTCGTTGTAGGTTGCCTTTCCGCTGTACTCAATGGTGTCATACACATCCTCATTGGGATTGTGAATGTTGTTTTCAAGGATATTTCTTCCGCCGTGAATACCGCTGTTTTTGACAACGTTGTTGTAGACGACCTCATATCCGCTCTTCATCAATTCATACTCGGGAGCTTCGCCGTTTTCTGAATGAGCGAGCACAACGCCATCCTTTTTCATTGTGTCGTTTTTCTCGGACCACTTGATGAACATATAGATGGTGCTATTTTCAATCTCGCCGTCTTGGACGTCTTTGTAAGTGACGTTGTCATAGATTGTAGCAAAATTTTCCTCATTGGTTTCATCAAGGACCAAGATTGACTCGCCGGCGGTGTAACTGCCGTTTGAGTTGCCGCTGTAAACCGCCTTGACGTTGAACACTTTGCTTGAAAAGTTGACTGCGCCGTTTTTGCCAAAGAGGATTGTCTCTGCGTCCTCGGAAGTCAAAGTCATTTCATATGCTGTGGGAGGATCATCTCCGCCACATGCCACAAGACCAAAGGTCAATGCGCACAGGACCATGATCATCAAAATGATGCTGATTGTCTTTTTCATAATATACCTTCTAAAAGTGAAATCTATTGGGCACAATTGCTGTGCAAAGTTATTATAGCAAACAGCAGTCCCCTTGACAACACATATTTGCAACAAAAAATCTATGATTTTTGACAATCGCCGTCACAGTCCCTCAAGAAAAACAACACAGCATGGATTGATAGCACTACCAAAGGCAAAATATGAATTTTATGTGTACATGTGTTTGATATATTGACAAATATGAGTTTTTGTGTCAAAATGTAATATATTACAAAAGGAGGTCGCTATGGATTACAAAGAGGACCTGCGAATTATACGCACAAGAAAACTTTTGAGCTCCACTCTGCTTGACATGATGGAGGAGCAATCTCTTGAAAAGATCAGCGTCATTGACCTGTGCACAAAGGCACTTGTCAATCGTGCAACTTTCTATGCCCACTTTGAGGACAAATATCACCTCCTCACCTTTGCTCTTGAGGAGTTGAAGGATGAAGTCTATGCTCGTTTTTCAAAGGACGTGAAGGCATCATCTCCCAAGGAAGTGCTTGTCAAGCTTGCACATCTCACCTTTGATTTTGTCAAGGACAACCGCAACCACGTTGCCAATTTGCTCGCACACAACCGCAACGAGAAGGTCATCATCACCATAAAGGAATCATTGACTCAATCAGTCAAATATCAGCTGGGCAAGTTCAACAACAACTACCCTGCGGGAGTGCCCACAACCGTGACGGCAACAGCATTTTCTGGGGCCCTTGTTGACTTGTGCTTGTGGTATCTTGACAACAACGACAAGTGCACCGAGACAGAAATGAAGTCATTTGTTGACGCTCTCTTTGGCGGACGCATTGGCTAAAACCATCATTGACAACAAAAAAACGGACTGAACTCAGTCCGTTTTTTTGTGTTTTTACAAGAGAATTATTACTATGTCTTGTGGCATTTTTGCCACGGTTTTGATGTGATTGTTTTTTGCTTGTTTTGACAAAATCAAAACATTATCGTTTAAAATTGATGTTGTCAACCTTGGTTTTGTGTGGTTTCTGCTTTTTTGGATTGACATGAAGATGCATGAGGACAGCCACTGCATCCGCATCCACATCCGCTCTTTCCTTTGGCTTTGCGGATTAAAGAAACAACCACCACAGACACCACAATGGCAATGCCCACAACCAAGACTGAAATTTCTATTGGTGTCATTTTATTTTCTCCTAAATTGTTTGATTAATCTTTTTGGATTGACTTTGTCAAGGTCAATCTTCCCCTTGTTGTTGAGGATCACGAGAGCAAACAACAATGCCCATACTGCAAGGAAGATGAACATCGTCCACCACCACTGTCCAACAAGATAGAACATTGATGCAACCACGTATGAAGTGACCACCCAGAACACCAGCGTCATATTAAACTTCTTTTTGCCAAGCTCTGCCTTGGCAGTTGCAACTGCTGCAAAGCAAGGGATGGTGAGCATGTTGAACACTATGAATGCAATGAGTGCAGGCACTCCAATTTCGGTGGCACCGATCATGCTTGCCACAGCATCAATGCCTTCAAGTGACTCGTCTGCAACAAAGCCCGCAGTTATGCATCCAGCAAGAGTGCCAAAGGTGGCAATGACGTTTTCCTTGGCAATGAGGCCTGTGATTGCCGCCACAACAAACACCCATCCAAAAGCCCCAATCTGACTGCCAAAGCCAAGGGGTGTAAACAGGGGTTGCAACAGCTTGCCTACGCCAGCAAGGATGCTATCGTTGATTTGTTCGTCAGGAAGATAGGTCCAGCTCCAAGAGAAGTGCGAGATGAACCATATCACAATTGTTGATGCCAATATGATGGTGAAGGCCTTTTGGACAAAGTGCTTTGCCTTGTCCCAAAGGTGAATCATCAAATTTTTGAATTGAGGCGCATGATAGGTGGGCAACTCCATGATGAAGGGAGGCACCTCCCCTTTCATTGTTGTTGAACGCATGATGAGCACGGCGCATATGGCCACCACAATGCCAACCACGTACATGCCGTAAGTGATGAGGTCTGTGTGAGGGAGCCCAAAAGTGAGCCCAATGCCCCCTGCAATTGCGGTGAGAATGGGCAGTTTTGCCCCGCAACTGAAGAAAGGAATGACTCTGATTGTTGCAATACGCTCCTTTTCATCGGCAAGGGTCCTTGTGTTGACCATGGCTGGCACAGAGCAACCAAAGCCCATTATCATGGGCATAAACGCTCTGCCAGAAAGACCAAACTTTCTGAAAATGCGGTCAAGTATGAATGCAACACGAGCCATATATCCGCTGTCCTCCAAGATTGAGAAGAACAGGAACAACAGAAGGATTTGAGGGAGGAAACTGAGCACTGCAAACACGCCTCCAAGCATGCCGTCACACACAAGGCCAACGGCCCACTCTGCCACTTCTGCTCCTACCATTGCATCGGAAATCACTCCACCAAGGGAGGACGTGGCAAGGTCCAACAGGTTGAACAGCACCACACCGGGAGAGTTGATTCCACCATCTCCAAACACGCCTTCCAGCACCGTGCCTTCAAGTGCAACCCAGCCCTCAGGCAATGCTGCTCCAAGAAACAGCAGATTTTCTGAAAAAGTGAGATGGAAGAGCGCAAACAAGATCACCAAAAAGATGGGTATGCCCCAAAACTTGTGGGTGAGCACTCTGTCAATCTTGTCCGAGCGGGTGAGAACGTCACTCTTGTCCTTTTTGACAAGGGCGGATGAGTAATTTTTGGTGATGTACTTGTATCGTGCGTCAGCGATGATTGCGTCAAAGTCGCAACCAAAGGTGTCGTCCTCAAAGGTCTTTTTAAACTCCTCAACCATGCGGGCAGAATCTGGGTGTGCCTTGACCTCAAGCTCATCAAGTTCAACAAGCTTGACTGCATGGAAAAGAGCGTTGTCCACCTTTTGTCCTTCAAGAGCAATTTTGCAGTCTCCAATGAGGTGCACAATTGAGGTGCCCTCCAACACGGTTCTTCCCTTTCTTGGATTCTGGCTTGCCTCATAGGCACGCTTCATAAGCTCATCAAGACCTCTGCCCTTCAATGCTGAGATTTCAACAACGGGCACACCAATCTTTTCCTCAAGCTTTTTGGCTTCAAGCAAGTCACCGCTTTTTTCAACCTCGTCAATCATGTTGAGAGCGATGACCATGGGCACGTCTATCTCCAAAATTTGTGTTGAAAGATAAAGATTGCGCTCAAGATTGGTGGCGTCAACAATGTTGATGACGCAGTCCGGCTTTTCATCAAGAATAAAATTGCGTGAAATAACTTCCTCGGGAGTATACGGGGACAAGGAGTAAATGCCGGGCAAGTCCACAATTGCAATGGGCTCGGGACACTTTTTGTAGGTGCCCTCTTTTTTGTCAACGGTGACGCCGGGCCAATTGCCTACGTGAGCAGTTGAGCCAGTGAGTCCATTGAACAAAGTGGTTTTGCCGGAGTTGGGGTTTCCAGCAAGAGCAAATCTCATCATCTTTCCACCTCCATGGTCACGAAGCTTGCCTCTGCTTTGCGGAGCGTAAGCTCATATCCTCTCAAATTTACTTCAAGCGGATCTCCAAGGGGCGCACTCTTTTTGAGGACGATCCTTGCCCCCGGTGTGACACCCATATCAAACAAACGCCTTCTTATAGGTCCATCGCCGGCAACAATTTTAACCGTGCCTCTTTCGCCAATCTTGAACTCGCTGAGCAGTTTTTCCATACTCCCTCCAAATGTGAAAGTTGTTTCATATTTTGCATTGATATTATATTTGCAATTTTCAGATTTGTCAATAAAAAAGTTGAAACAAATTTCATATTTTGAAAATTTTTCTTTTCATAATGAAAAAAATGAGTTATAATATATCTATAAAAGAAATGCGCGGGATAAGGCCCGCACAGGAGAACTATGAGCGAAGTAAGAACACCACGTCAAGAGCGTTCAATCGCAACCAAAAACAAAATCATTGAGGCCGGCTACGAGCTGTTTTCAATGGTGGGCTATTACTCCACCAATACGGCAGAAATTGCCAAGAAAGCAGGGGTGTCCACCGGCATTGTTTACGGCTATTTCAAGGACAAGCGTGACATCCTTCTTGACGTCCTTGACATCTATCTGAAAAAGGTGCTTGACCCTGTGTTTGTCACCTTTGACGCCCTGACTGCACCCGTGAACTTTGAATCACTGGTGCCTCAAATTTTGGACGTCACAATTGATGCCCATCGCAACAATGCCAACATCCACGAAGCCCTCCACGCCATGACCGCCAGCGATGAAGCCGTCAACATAAAGTTTATAGAACTTGAGGACAAAATGACTGTGCGCATTGCAGACAAGCTCACTTCACTTGGGGTTGGCACAAATGCAATCAACGAAAAAATCCACCTTGCAATAGGCATTGTTCAAAGCGTTGCTCACGAGTGCATTTTTGACCGTCACGAGTACTTGGACTATGAAAAGATGCGCTCAATCTGCATCAACACAATCAAGAGTATGTTTGTGTAAACCTGATTTTACACTCACAAAACAGCCAAATAAACTGCTTGTTTTGTTGAAACAATCAAAATCAAACTTTGTGAATTAAACAAAAAAACGGACTGAAATCAGTCCGTTTTTTGTCTGTTCAAAGCTGTTTTACTTTGCGGGTTTTTGAATCTTGTTGAGCATCTCGTTGACCTCAAAGAGAACGTCGGGAGTGACCTTGTCCCCTGCCATGCCTGCAATGCGTTCAATGGTCATTCCACCTGCAAGCTTCATCATGCCTTTGCTGATTTTGATTTCGCCCTTGTTTTCGCTGTCAGGGCCTGACATCATCACCTTGACAACTCTGTCAAGAAGACTGTTGATGAGTGCTTCGCCTTCTTCTGTTGCCATGATGTCGTTGAGTTTGTCCTTGATTGAGAAGTATCCTTCAGGGAACTTGAAGTCATATTCATTGTTTTTGTCAAACCAGTTGTCAACCTTTGCTTCTGTCTTGAGGACGTATCCTTCGTAGGGCTTTTTGACGTACTTGAATACTGCTTCATCTGTCACGTCGCCGCTGACTGCCTTGACCTTGGTTGCAAAGAGAGGACGGAGAGGAATTTCAAAGGTGAACACCTTGTTGCCTTCTTGCTTTGCAAATTCCTTGCCATTGACGTAAAGTGTGACCTCGTTGCAGTTGCTGTACACCTTGATGGTGGTTGTCTTTTCTGCACGATAGTAGTATCTCTTTGATGCGATGTGCACAAAAGGATCGGTGGTCCAATATGCTTTGTAGAGGTAGAAGCTGTCCTTCTTGGTGCGTCTATCGTATGTGACAAGGCCTTTGTTGTTGCGTCCTGCCACGCCACCTTCGTTTCTTCCATCCACGCCGAAGTCAAACATATTCCAAACGTGAGTTGCCCAAAGATAAGGACGCTCGCTGAATATGCGGAGCATATTTTCGTGGTAATATGCTTGATATTCCTCGCTGTAATCTCCTTGCTTGGGATCGGAGTTGTGCCATGTGAGGATTGCTTCACAGCCGTATTCACTGAAGCCGACTACTCTGTCGGGGCGTGATGCACGGAAGTCGTCAAGCCATTCTGCGTTGCCGTTGACGTCACCCATATACCATCCAAAATAGTGATTGTATGACATGATGTCGGGGAGGTCAACCATGGGGGACGTTGTGTCAAGCATGGTTACGTTTGCAACGGTTGTGGGACGAGTCTTGTCCATTTGGTGACAAAGGTCGTTGAGGCGATGGTGGAGATTGTACATCTCTTCGCTCTCTCCTGTGATGGTGATCTCGTTGCTAAGACCCCAGCAGAAAATGGATGCGTGGTTGTAGTTTTGAGTGATGAGCTCTTTCATTTGGCTCACGGCATTTTCATCCCCGTTGGCAAGATGTGATGAGATGTAGGGGATTTCTGCCCAAACAACCATGCCGTATTCATCGCAAAGGTCATAGAAGTATTGATCGTGTTGATAGTGTGCAAGGCGGATTGTGTTTGCTCCAAGTTCTTTGATGAGGTCAATGTCCTCTTTGTGTTCCTTTTCTGTGATTGCCCAGCCCATGTTTTGTCTGTCTTGGTGACGTGACACGCCATGGAGAGGATAAAGTCTGCCGTTGAGCCAGAATCCGTCCTTGTCCGCCTTCATTGTGCGGACACCAAAGCGAACCACTCTTTCATCGCTGTCATTTTCTGTTGTGAGAGTGAGGTGTGCGCTGTAAAGTGCAGGGTTTTCAAGGCCATCCCAAAGAGTGGGATTGTCAAGGGTGAAAGTGAAAGTTGTCTTTGCTTCTGCTGTCTTTGTGTCTGCCACAACAACTTGGCCGTCAAAGAGGATTTCGCAAGCAAGGTTGCCCTCTGCGTTTGTGAGATATGCATCAACTGTCACGGTTGCACTGCCGTCCTCGTTGACGATGGGTGTCACTGTGACGCCTTCGCCACCAAGATAGTCAAGGTCAAATCTTGCAAGAGGTGCTTCAATGATGTACACGTTTCTATACACGCCACCAAAGAACGTAAAGTCTGCCATTTGAGGATAGACTCTGTCGTTTGATGAGTTGTCTGCAGACACTGCGATGACGTTTTCGCCATCCACGAGTTCATTTGTCACGTTTGCACGGAAGGTTGAAAAACCACCTTCGTGATAGGCAACGGAGGTGCCGTTGACAAAGACTTCTGCCATTGCGTTGACACCACGGAATTCAAGATAATACTCTTTGTTTTCCTTTTTGGTGAGGGCAATCTTCTTGCGATAGAAGCACTTGCCACGGAAGTAATCACTGCCACCATCTTGACCATCCAAGTTGTTCCAAGTGTGAGGCAGGTTGACCTTGATGCTTTCGGCGGTGTTCATCTCATCAAGTGTTTGGACACCTTTGAAAAAACGCCAGCCATTGTTGATAAGGACCTTGTTCATAAAATTTCCTCCAAAAATCTTTATATAAATTCTATACTACGTTATCTTTGCACTCTGCCACTTCCACCATTTTTGAGGAGGGACTCAACTTCCTTTACGCTGACACGATTGAAGTCACCCTCAATGGTGTGTTTGAGTGCGCTTGATGCCACTGCAAATTCAAGAGCATCTTTGTTGCTGTATCCGTTGACAAATCCATAGATGAGTCCTGCGCCAAAGCTGTCGCCCCCGCCAACTCTGTCCACGATGTGCAAGGAATACTTGTTTGAAAAGTGTGCCTCAACGCCGTCATAAAGCATTGCAGACCAATCGTTGTCATTGGCAGAAAAGCTTTCACGAAGAGTGATTGCCACTCTCTTGAAACCAAATCTTTCCACAAGCTTTTTGGCAACGCCCTTGTAGCCCTCACGGCTGAGTGAGCCCTTTTCAATGTCGGTGCCATCTGCTGAAATGTTGAACACGTCCTTGGCGTCCTCTTCATTGCAAATGCACAGATCAACGTAAGGCATAAGGGTGGACATCACCATGCCTGTTCTTTCTCTTGACCAAAGTTTTTTACGATAGTTAAGGTCACAACTGACACTTAATCCCTTTGATTTGGCAACTTTAACTGCGGTTAGTGTGATGTTTGCAAGTTCATCGCTGAGTGCGGGAGTGATGCCTGTAAAGTGGAACCAATCTGCTCCGTCAAAGATTTTGTCCCAGTCAAAGTCGCTGGCAACAGCGGTGGAAATTGATGAGTGGGCTCTGTCGTAGATGACGTTTGAGGGACGGCAAGATGCGCCCTTTTCCATGTAATATACGCCCATTCTTTCGCCACCACGGGCAATGTTGCTGACGTCAACGCCAAAGCCACGGAGCTCTCTCACGCATGCCTCTGCAATGGGGTTTTCGGGGAGCTTTGTCACAAAGCCAGCGTCCACTCCAAAGTTTGCAAGTGACACGGCAACGTTTGCTTCGCCTCCGCCAAAGGTGCCGTTGAAAACGGGGGTTTGGAAAAGACGATTGTAGCCCTCGGGGGCAAAGCGCAACATGATTTCGCCAAAAGTTATAACTCTCATTTTGTATACTCCTTTGCAATTTCCACTGCACGTCTTGATGCAGTTTCAATGTCGCTTTCAGTTCCTTTCATCATCCAGCTTCCACCTGCTCCAAGGACAAATTTTTGTCCAAGAAACTCGTGGAGATTTTGCTCGCTGACACCTCCTGTAGGCACAAAGCGCACGTCAGGAAATGCTGCGGACAATGCCTTCATTGTTTTGATTCCGCCAAAGTCTGATGCGGGGAAAAACTTTAATACGTTGAGCCCAACTGCCTTTGCCATCATAACCTCTGTGGGAGTGATGACACCGGGGATGTAGGGCACGTCTCGGGAGATGCACTCCTCTGCCACTTCCTTTGAAAAGCCGGGGGACACAACAAACTTTGCTCCAAGGTCAAGAGCACGCTTGCATTGCTCGCCATTGATGATTGTGCCAACGCCCACAAGCATATCGGGGAAGATCTTGACTGCAAGAGCAAGACAGTCGGGAGCGCAAGCAGTGCGGAAAGTGATTTCCGCCACGTTGATTCCGCCCTTTTTCAAAGCGCTGAGCTTGGGGATGGTGTCCTCAACTCTGTCAAGGACAACCACGGGCACTACTTTGTTTGTGTTGAAAAATGAGTAATCCATGTTCACCTCTTACACCCCTGAATATGCGCTGAAACCGCCGTCAATGGGGAGGACGACCCCTGTGATGAAGCCTGCTGCTTCTTCACTCAAAAGGAAGAGTGTTGCGCCAATGAGTTCATCAACCTCGCCGAATCTCTCCATGGGGGTTGCGTTCAAAATCTTGTTTGTTCTGGGAGTGGGGTTGCCCTCCTTGTCAAAGAGCAACGCTCTGTTTTGGTTGGTCACAAAAAATCCCGGGGCGATTGCGTTGACACGGATGCCCACCTTTGCAAAGTGCACGGCAAGCCACTCTGTAAAGTTGCTGATGCCTGCC
>JAFVYE010000035.1 GCA_017500745.1 Clostridia bacterium
ATCCCAGCGTAATCACGGTTGATTTCCTCTGCAAGTTCAACAATTCTCTTTTGGATTTCATCTTGTGTTATCAACACCTTTGCCACTTCTTTTCCGTATTGCATATAAGTCACCTTTTGTGGTTTATTTTGTGATTTTTGCCATTTGTGCTCCCTCTTCAACCTTTAGGTCTTTGGAGATCTCAACTCCAAGCACAAACAGGATTTCGTTTGAGTTTTTGTATCCATTTGGAGCGCTTGCCAGCACAATGAGATTTTTACGCTTGCGCAAGGGCACCTTTTTGTCCGTCAAAAAGTCGCCAAGACTTTTGCTTCCACCGCCGAATTTTCTGATGACGTCCTTCTCACGAGGATGACGGAGCACTGCATTTTTTGGCACTTTGTTGAGGTCTATAATGAGTTCGCCTTGTTCAAGCTCAAATTTGTCAACGGGCACAACCGTGATGATGCCCTCAATGCTTTTCTTTTCAAAGGGGATTTCACCAAAGTCATCAGGGCTCAACGCTCTTGCAATGACAATTTTGTTCCCATCTTTGTGGGCAATCAATCCGTGTGGCAAGTCAATTTTTTTGCCGTTTTCTGCATCCTTCAAGTCAAAAATCAAAGGATAATGCCTCTCCTCAATGTCTTGACGTACTCCAAGCTTTTCTGCAATCAGCATAATTTTGCGCTTGGCAATGGCAGGGGTGTCAAGTTCGGTAACGTCAATTTCGCCCTCGCCGTCTGAAACAATCACTTCTCCTACGGCGTCCAAGAGATATTGGTCCACCTCGCTTGCGTTCCGTGACAATCGGGCAATGGCTTCAACAAGGGCAGGAAACCTTGTTTTCAACTCCGCAATTTCCTTGCGAAGATAGTTTCTTGTGTAGGCATCATCCCTGTTGGTGTTATCCTCAACGTAGGGCACGTTGTTGGCCTTGACGTAGTTGTCCACGTCCTCTCTGGTGAAGTTTATGAGGGGGCGCACGTAGCGTCCACTGACCTCACTCATGCCTTTGAGCCCTCTAACACCGGTGCCACGCAATATGCGCATGAGCACTGTTTCAACTTGATCATCCCCGTGATGAGCAATTGCAACGTAGTCGCACCGCCCCTCCCTTAGAAGCTTGTCAAGATGAAAATATCTCAACTCTCTTGCGCCTTGCTCAATGGTTAAGCCGTTTTCAAGAGCATAGGTGGGGGTGTCAAAGGAAATTTGAAGGCACTCCACCCCGTTGTTTTTGCACCAATCTGCAACAAACTGGCTGTCCTTTACAGAGTGGTCGCCACGGATGCCGTGCTCAAAATTGACAGCAAAGAAGTCCACTCCCATTTCTTTCAAGACGTGGGCAAGGGCCATGGAGTCCCTGCCACCAGAAAGTGCAAGAGCAATTTTGCCTGTTTTGAGATAGGGTGCGTTTACAACAAGATTTTTTGCCATATTACAAGTATAACCTCTTTTGTCAAATTTGTCTATGACAAATTACGCCCACACACGTGGGCGCAAAGGGCAAAACCTGCGTTTCACCATTATGATTTCAAATCCGAGCGGATAGAACCCATGTTTTGATTGTCACAGACGTGCCCAAAACAAAAATAAAAAACGAATTATGTCCAATTTCAAAAATAATAGAATTATTTTTGTCACAAAGCAATCAATCTCATCACCATAACCGTGCAATCGTCTTGCGCCCCTTCTCCCAGGGCAGACAGCAAAATTTTGTCCGCCAAGGTTTGAGGATTTGAGGTGTTGACCTCGCAAGACAGATTGATGACTCCACTTTCACCAAGAGCGTCCACGACTCCATCGCTGGCAAGAATGACCATGTCGCCGTCATACAACTGATGCCGTGCTGTGACGGGGTTGATTTTGTCCAATATTCCAACGGGAGGAGCGGTGGATTTGACCACCTCAACTGCGTCTTTTCGCAGAATAAACCCAGAGGTAGCCCCCAGCTTTATGATGTCAAGACCTCCGTCTGCCGTGTCAATGACCGCAATGTCCAAAGCAGAAAAATCCTCATCCCCCACAAGACACAGCAGCTGATTGACCATGGACAATATGAGCCCGTCCTCAAAGCCCGCCTTGTAAAAGTTTTCAATCATATTCAAGGATCGCATTGAGGCAAGCGATGCCTTTGGCCCGCTTCCCATGCCATCTGCAAGGGCAAATATCTTTTTGTTTGGAGAGGGCGACAGCACTGCTTTGCTATCTCCTGACACCAATTGACCGTCCCTCTTTTTTTCTGAAATTCCGTAGGCGACCTCAAAGGTGGGGGCTGTCACAAGATGCACCGTCTTTTCCTCCCCTCTGTCCGTAACCTTGTCAATTGTGTAGGGGTTCTTCAAACATTTTGACACCGTGCTTACAAGCATAGTTTTGCCCACGTCTACCTCTCTTACTGTGAGAGCAACCCGTGACGATGCCCCTTTGCCTGCAATCACCGTTTCGCTTGCAACAATGTTATGCTTCAACAGTTCGTTTTCAACTCGCTCCTCGTCCTCCCCTGCAAAGGTTATATTCTTGGAGTACTCCTGTGACAAGGAGTCCAAAATCAACGACATCCCAGCAAACTGCTCTGACATAACCTTTTTGCAACTGAAAATTTCCTTGCCAAGAGCAGTCTTGGTTTTGTAGGACTCCCCTGCGTTGTTGACCACAGACAAAAGATTGTGCACTTTCACACACCTTGACGACAAAAAGTTGGGCACGTCAAGTATGGTGGTCTTTCCCCTTGACATAACCGCTTCTGCAAGAGGAGCAATGACCTCAGAGGTGTCACTTCCAAGAGCAGAAAAGCATTTGTTCCTTTCAGAGCAACGCCCGCAATAATTTTTGGCCACCTCTTTGGCAAGTCTTTTTGCGGTGTATGGGTTGTTTTCATCCTCGCCGTCAAGTTGGTCAGCCAAATCCAAAAACACGTCGCTGACAGAGGACAGCCTTCCAGCCACAGACATTCTGTCACGATTGACCATGGCGCACAAGGTGTCTGCCTTGTCACGAGATGGACGCGCAAGCCGACTTCTCACCTCCTTTGGCAACAGACAGTACGTCATTGATCCAACAAAAATGAGCACGGCACTTTCATAGCCAACGGCAACTTTCAAAAGCCAAAAAATCAAGGCAAGTGCCGTCATGGCAATTGATGAGGCAAACCTTGAAAATGAGCAAAGTGCAGATGCAGAGAACCCCAGCATTACGCACACTCCAACAATGTAAAAGTCAAAGGATTTTAGCACCGCCCCCAAGGACAACAACAAGCTCAAAGTCAAGGTTGCACCCTGCTTTCCACTTGCACAAAAACACATCGTAACAAAGCCAAAAACCAAGTAAAACAGCTGAAATCCATACAAGCTTACACCGTACGTTGCATAGGCAAACGCAACCGCAAACAAAGATATGCAAATTGTTTCATCCAGCGTAAAACGACACTTTATGCCTCTGATTAGTACTGCATAACCGCCGATTGTGCAACAAAGTCCAAATATTGCCGACAGCACAATGGATAGCGCAAGGCGCAGTCCATCACCAAAAAGCACCAGTCTTGTGACACCCTCAACAAGAGCACACAGCACCGAAAACAGCACCACCGACCACACGGGGACGTTGCGCCTCATGCGATGATAGATGAAGTACAACGACACAAACATCACAGGGGGCACGGCAAGGAAAGCAAGGGCCATCCATCCGTCCAAAAACACACTGCCTGCAACAACAAACAATGGCGATATTATTGCAAGATTTTGCCTTGCATATGCAAGCCCTGCAAACACTCCAAGTGACAGGGCAAAGCCAATTTTCCCCGTGGAGAAAAACAGCAGAAACAGCAGAAAAGAGCAAGTGTATCTAAGAGCCACTTGAGGATTGACCGCATAGGTTTTTGATTTGAATTTGATTGGTTGCATGAATATATTATTCAAATAAAAAACCGCATATCCTTTCGGTTATGCGGTGAATTTTGTCGGTATATTAGGTTTTTGATTATTCCTCAATCTGAGGAGCTTCCTCTCCTTCAATAGAGTTGTCTGTGGCCTCTTCTGCGCTGGCTTTTTCCTCTGCAACAAGTCTGCGAAGGATGTCGCTATATCCGCCACTACCGTGTCTTATACAGCGTGACACCCGTGAAAGGGTTGCGCTTGAGATCTCTGTCTTTTGAATGACTTGGTTGTAGGTTGCGCCTTCAAGGAACATTTGAGCGGCGTCCACTCTTTGTTCCATCTTTTCAATTTCTGCATAGGTGCAGAGATCATCAAAAAAGGCCTCAAATTCCTCTTCTGTGTTGAGCTTTGCCAAAATTTCAAAAAGTTTCATATCATTTCCTCTAACATATATTTTACTATTTTTCTTTATGAAAGTAAAGTGTTAAAGTGTTTTTTCTTGGTATTTGTTCAAAAAAACATGCATTTTTTGACATTGTCTGCTTTTGTGCTCTGGTTGTGGCTTTATGTTGCACGTCAACCGTCACTTTTGCTGACAGCATAAAATGATTGAACGTGGCTTTTGAAACAACAAAAGACAGACCAAACGGTCTGTCTTTTCATTTAAAATGCAAAGTTGTACGCCAGCACCAAGGCCACGGCCACCAGCATGAGCACACCGCCCATAACCAGCAGATAATTGAACTTGTTGCCCTTTTTCTTTTCGGCCTTTCTTTCCTTGTATTCTTGGAAATCTTCCTTCTTGTGCCAATCTCTTTTGTGGTTTGTGAACCTTTCCATCCACACTGAGAAAGTGTAGCCAAGTCCATCAAAGGTGCCCATTCGGGAGGCCCATGTCAACCCGCCTGCTCCAAGCATGACAACTGCTGACACAAAAAATCCGTCACTTAGGTATTTGACCACGTCATATTGAGGAAGATCTGAGGTGAACACTCCGTTTATGCCACAAGGGACCAAAATGAGCCCAACGGCAAAAACCACGGCCACTACAAATTTGATTATCTTTTTTGCCACAACAAACCTCTATTTGTTTGCAAGGATTTCTTGATATTTTTTGAATTCAGCATCGTTGCATGACACAAAGTGTCCAGGAGCAACTTCTCTGAAAGAGGGTTTGTCAACGGTGTAATCGTGATCTGCAAGGGGATTGTAAACAATACGCTCTCTCTTCTTTTCATAGATGGGGTCAGGGAGAGGGATTGCTGACAAAAGTGACTTGGTGTAGGGGTGCAAAGGATTCTTGAACAACTCTTCAGAGGTGGTGAGCTCAACCATGTTGCCAAAGTACATAACTGCGATTCTGTCAGAGAAATACTTGACGACTGAAAGGTCGTGAGCAATGAAGAGGATTGTGAGGCCAAGCTCGTGTCTCAAATCGTTCAAGAGGTTGATGACCTGTGCTTGAATTGACACGTCAAGAGCACTGACGGGCTCGTCAGCGATGATGAGCTCGGGCTTCATGATGATTGAGCGAGCAACACCAATACGTTGTCTTTGACCGCCTGAGAACTCGTGAGGATATCTGCCTGCGTGTTCCTTGACAAGACCAACCTTTTCAAGAACTTCATACACCTTTTCTTCAAGGACCTCCTTGTCGCGGATGCCCTTGATGATGAGGCCTTCTGCGATGATTTCCTTGACGGTCATACGAGGATCAAGTGATGCAATAGGATCTTGGAAAACCATTTGGATTTTGGTGACCAAGCGCTCTTTTCTTGCAAGGCGATATTCCTTGAGATATTTGAAAAGGAGTGCCTTATATTCAGGATCCTTTTTGTCCATTGCCTTGAGTTTGGGCAAATACTCTGCCTTGACTGCGGCAACGTGTTCCTTTGCGTATTCCTTGTCGCACTTGTTGTGATCGTGCTTTGCGGATTTGATTTTTGCGTTTTCTTCCTTGGCTACTGCAAGGTACTTGGCAACTTCTGCTTTGAAATCTGGTTTGTCATCGCCCTTTGCTTTGAGGGCTTCAACCATTGCATTGAATGCTGCTTTTTTGGTTTCTTTGTAGGCACCGGTGCCTGCGCAGATGCGCTTTCCTCCAAAATAAACGTTGCCTGACGTGCAGTTGTACAACTTGATGATGCTTCTGCCAGTTGTGGTCTTGCCACAGCCAGATTCGCCAACGAGGCCAAAAACTTCGCCCTTTTTGACTTCAAAATTGACGTTGTTGACTGCCTTCAACGTTGAATGGCCCAGCTTGAAGTATTGGCAAAGGTTTTCAACTTTGAGGAGGGTTTCGCCTTGTGCCACGGCGTTTTCTTGTTGAAGAAGGACTTCTTGTTGGTTCAAAACTTGTTCACTCATAATTAGTTTTCGCCTCCTTCATTTGTATTGTTTTCGCTGTCAATGCCGTTGACAACTCTCATACGTTCAATACGTGCAGACACTGCTCTAGGAATTTCAACTTTGGGTGCATCGGGGTGCAGGAGCCAAGTTGCTGCAGAGTGTGTGTCGCTGATCTTGAACATGGGAGGTTGCATCTCAAAGTCAATCTTCATTGCGTACTTGTTACGTGCTGCAAATGCATCGCCCTTGGGAGGATAGATCATGTTGGGAGGTGTTCCGGGGATTGCCTCCAACTTCTCATTGGTGTCAAGGTCAGGCATTGATGAAAGGAGTGCCCATGTATAGGGGTGTGCAGGTGAATAGAAGATGTCCTCTGCTGTGCCGGACTCAACAATCTTGCCTGCGTACATAACTGCGATTCTGTCAGCCATATTTGCAACAACGCCAAGGTCGTGGGTGATGAAGATGATTGACAGGTTTCTTTCTCTCTTGATCTTGTTGATGAGTTCAAGGATTTGTGCTTGAATTGTCACGTCAAGAGCGGTTGTGGGCTCATCACAGATGAGGATGTCAGGGTTTGCAGCAAGTGCAATTGCGATGACGATACGTTGACGCATACCACCTGAAAATTGGAAGGGATATTGACGATATCTCTTTTTGGGTTCGGGGATGCCAACTTCTTCCATAAGTTTGAGGGCCTTGCTCTTTGCCACACTCTTTGTGACACGATATGCAACAGCTTGTGCCTTCTCCTTCAAGAAGTCAATCATTGCAACAGACTCTTTGTCAACGTCATAGACATCCTTGTTTTCAATTGCTGTCTTAAATGACTCTGCAATCTTGTCAACCACGTGGAGAATGTTGGCGTGTGCCATGTCAACGTCAACGATCTTTGCGGGGATCACTGAATAGTCAGGAGTCTTGCCACGTGCGATAATCTTGTCATACTTTGCCTTTTCCTTGGCGAAGCGCTTCTCTTCCTTTTCGTTGGAGGGGCCAGCTGAGAAATAGGTGTCAATTGCACGGTTGATGCTTGTTTTAAAGGTGTAGGAGGTTGAGTCCTTCACAAGAGCAAGCTTGTCAATTGAAGCGTTGACTGCATTGGTAAGTACCTTTGCAACGTCCTTGTATGCTTTTTTGTCAAGACCTCTGTCGCAGAGGATTGAGCGCATTGAGTTGATGAGATCAAGTGCTTCTGCCTTTTTGTCAAGTGAGCATTGACGTGAATATGCAAGGCCTTTCTTTTCATCTTCAATGAATGCCAGCATAAAGTTGTCGTCAAGATACTTGCGGAGGAAGACGTTGAGCTCCTCTGTGTTGGGCAGTTTGGGCAATTCCTCTTTGCCAAACGTGTGGAAGTATGCAAGTGCAAAGTAGTTGGGAGACACCTTTGCAACCCCTGCTTTGAGCTCTGCAAGGAGTGCCTTCAAAGGTTCAACGCAAGGAGTGTAGTCCTTTGCTCTGGTGCAACCTTCTGATGCCTTGTTGAACTTGTCTGCAAGTGCCACCACTGCGTCTCGGCAAACGTATTCGTGCACGGACTTTTTGGATTGACGAAGGATGGTTGCTTTCTCTGTTCTGAAATCGCTGACTGCTTTCTTTTCAATGTGGAAAAGAAGGTCCTCAATGTTTTCAATTGCGAGAGTTGCGTTGGTGTGTGCGTTGTTGTATGCAGATTCAAGCTTGAGATGGAGTTTCTCAAAGGTGTTGAAATCTGTGATTTTTTGCTTGTTGATCTTGCCTTGCTCGCTGTTGGCATCAACACCCATTGCTCCGTTCATTGCATTGCAAAGGATTTTGATTGTGCGGTTGAACACTGTCCTTGCCTCACGGCGTGCTGCACGGTTTTTGAGGATCATTGCCTCGGTGAGTTGCATGCCGATGCGGTTGATGGGGTCAAGTGCTGACAAGGGATCTTGGAAGATCATTGCAATCTTGTCGCCACGAAGCTTGTGGAAGTCGTCCTCTGTGATTTGGAGGAGGTCCATGCCGTCATAAAGGATTTCACCGCTTTCAATGATTGCATTGACAGCAGAAATGCCGATGATGGCCTTGTTGGTGACAGATTTGCCTGAACCGGATTCGCCAACGATTGCAAGGGTTTCACCCTTGTACAGGTCAAAGTCAATGCCACGGACGGCTTGAACTTTGCCTGCATCGGTGCGGAATGATATTCTAAGGTTTTTGACTTCAAGTTTCTTTTCCATAGTTTAGCCCTCCGATCCTCTAAGTTGCGGGTTGAATGCGTCTCTAAGGCCGTTGCCAAACAGGTTGAATGAGAGCATCAACAGTGCTATGAACAATGCGGGGAACAATATGATATGGGGGAAATCCTTGAGATATTGTTGTCCTGCTGAGAGCATAGAACCAATGCTTGACATTGAACTGCTGCCAAGGTTGATGATGCCCAAATATGCCAGTGACGTTTCGCTGAAAATGACGCCGGGGATGACCAAAACTGTTCCGGTGATGATTGTGCCCAAGCTGTTGGGGAAGATGTGACGCCAAATAATACGCTTGTCGCTTGCGCCCAAGGTGCGAGCTGCAAGAACGTACTCTTGACTCTTGAAGCGGTAGAACTGCATACGAACACGGCTTGCCATGCCAATCCAGCCCGTCAAGACGAATGCGTAAATCAATGCGCCAACAACGCCAACCTTTTGTGCCAAGTGCAATTGGAACAAAACTGTGACAACCATGAAGGGGATTCCGCCGAGGATGTCAACAATACGTTCCATCGTCATGTCAACGACACCGCCGTAGTAACCTTCAATTGCGCCGTAGATTGCGCCGATTGTCAAGTTGATCAATGAAACAAGCACTGCAAGCAAGAAGCTGAATCTTGCGCCGTTTGCAAGGCGAGTGAGGATGTCATATCCTTCTGATGAGGTGCCAAATGCAAAGCAAGGTTCCTCGCCGTACTTGTACAAGAAATAGTTGTAGGAGTCAACTCTGACAACAAAGTTGGACTTCGCTCCTGAACCGGTCACTTGTGCATAGCTATATGTGCCGTCATCGCCAGCGATACGCTTGCTGTTGTAGTAGTATTCGGGGTGTGTGTTGTTTTTGAGGTATGCGGGCACCAACGTTTTGCCGGGGCCGTATACGGGCACGCCCTTGATGTCGCATGCGTACCAAATGTTGAGGTCCTTTGACAAGCACACGGGGCGTTTGTCGTTGGGATCTGTGGGTTTGGTGCGGTCAACTTGGGGATAGATGACTTGGATGTCATTTTCAAGTTGCCACTTGAGAAGTGCGTCATATTGTGATTGTGTGAGAGTGACGTTCAACATACCCTTTTGTGCGTATGTGTCAATTCTCACAACGTGCAGAGTACCCTTGTTGATGATGTCATCAATTTCAACTGTGCCAAGTTCCTTAGTGATGACAGGGCGTCCTGTTTCTTGTTCCATTGCCATATACTTTCTGTACGTGGCTTGGTTGATTTCTTCCTTCTTTGTGCCGTCCCAGAAACCTGTGCCTTCAAAGCCCTTTGTTTTGGGGAGATAATAGCCGTATTGGAGGTAGGTGACATCTGTCCCAACACTATATGAATCAGTGTAAGCTGATTCTGCAAAGAGAGGTGTGATGAGTGCAAACAAGAGGAGGATGAGGATGATGCATGCTGCAACAACACTACCCTTGTTCTTTGTAAAACGGCGCATTGCATCACGGAGTGAACTCACGGGTTTGGTGTCAAATTTGGTATCGTGAAGGTTTTCTCCTTCGTGTGCAAATGCAAACAAACTCTTGTCAATATTCATATTTTCAAAATTCTTGTTGTCTATCATTTTCTGGAGCCCATCCTTATTCTCGGATCAATGAAGCCGTAGCTCAAGTCAATAACCACACCTGCAACCAAACCAATGAGGGTGTAGAATGCTGACAGCAACATGAAGAAGTTGTAGTCAGGAGGAATTGCGTTGACAGCGCCAATATAAAGCTTGCCAACACCAGCGATGCCAAAGATACCTTCAATGATAAGTGAACCACTCATAATTGAGATAAATTCGCCAAGAATCATGGGGAAGATAGGCACCATTGCATTACGCATTGCGTGACGCACAGTTGCCTGTGCCTTTGTAAGACCCTTTGTTCTTGCAAGGAGCATAAAGTCGTTGGTGAGGACTTCGGTGAGCTCTGCACGAGTATAACGGGTCAAACCTGCGATGGTACCAAAGGACAATGACAAGACTGCAGGGAGCATGTCAACAAACGTTGAGGGTGCAAATGCGCCTTGAGTGTAGTCCATGATTGTGTGGTTGAACCATTGCAGTTTGAAGCACAAAACGTACTGGATGAGCAATGCATAAACAAATGACGGCACAGAAACAAAAACCATGACGCCGGTTGAAATGAGCTGATCTTGCCATTTGTTCTTTTTGAGTGCCGCAAATATGCCAAGGGCAAGGCCGATAGGCACGGAAATGAGCATTGAGTAGATGTTGATTGCCACCGTGTAAGGAAGCTTTTCAACAAATGTGTCCCAAACGTCAGACATAGGATAGAGGGATTCTGAAATGCCCCAGTTGCCCTTGAGTGCCTGACCCCAGAATATGAAGTACTGCTCCATTATGGGTTTGTTGTAGCCCAATTGTTCTCTTCGCAGTTGGATGACTTGTGCGTCCTTGCCAAATTGCTCGGGGGGAAGTGAGGGGAGCATTTTGATAAGAACAAAACAAATCGTCATGATAACGACGAACACAAACAGAGCAAGAGCCAATCTTTTAAGAATGTATTTTAGCATGTCTTTCTCCAAAACTATGTGTATTCACTCCAACAATAACCTCCTGCGATTATTGGAATGAATACACACCCTAAAATTGCGTATATGGGGGATAGGACATTTTACTGCCTATCCCCCATTTTTGTTAAAACACTAACTATTTAGCAAGCAAAGATTATTCGCTGACTGTGTAGTTGAGGGTGCCGCCTTGTGATGCAACGTATGCATCCCATGCTGCGTCATCCATTGTGTAGGTGTAGTACTTGAGACCGCCACGGCCAACACCAAACACGTATTCTTCAGTGTAGTATTGGATTTGCATACCCTTGAGTGCTGCTGAAGAGTCGGTGAGGAGGGGGATCATGTCGTATTGTTCAAGGACTGCTTGTTCAATTGCTGCGAGGATTGCAAGTCTCTTTGCGGTAGGTGCATCGGTGCCTGCTGCAACTTCAACAACGTCTTCTGTTGCTTCGCCGTTGACAACGACTGCTGCTTCAATGGTGTAGCCACTGAGTGCATATGTCCAATCAAGTGCTGATGCGGTGAGGACTTGGCCGTCAAGTGTGACGTTGACCATTGCTGTTGAGGTGTCCCAACCGGGGTCATATTGATAGTCAGGGCTGGTGTATGCTTCAATCAAGCCGTAAGGATCAAGTGCTGAGCCAGTCCAGCCAACGCCGAAGAGCATGTCAACCTTGTTTGCACGGAGTTCATCTGCAAATCCGTTGCCGAGGTCACCACTGTTCTTGAATGTGACTTTGCCTTCAAGCTTGGTGCCCTTGACTGCATCGGTGATTGCCTTTGCGAGGAATTCTGAGCCCTTGCTGTAGTATGTTGATGATGCCTTGGGGATACCAATGACGATTTCAACAACTTCGCCTTCCTTCAAGTAGCCAGCTTCAACTGCCTTGTCGTATGCTATGTCAAAGAGTTCCTTTGCGCCTTCGGGGTCATAACCTGTGATTGATGCGATTGCGTCATCAATTGTTGCGTACTTCTTGCCTTCGCCGATTTCATCTGCAACGCCCCAGAAGTTGACGATTGCTTGTTTTGCTTCATCGGTTGTACGGTATGCTTCACCGGTTTCAGGGTCGCTGACGATGAGGTTGCCGTAGAGTGCTTTTGCTGTGCCGCCGAGGGGGTCAATTGCAAGTGCGTATGCTGCTCTGTCAATTGCGTAGCAGACTGCTTGACGGAATTCCTTGATTGTGATGATTTCCTTGTCAATGACTTTTGCGCCCTTGTATTCTTCGTTTGCGGTCTTTTCTGCTGCAACGAGGCCTGCTGCATCAGGGTTGAATGCCATGAACCATGTTGAGTCACCTTCGGTGTAGTAGGTGTACTTACTGCTTTGATATGTTTCCATATCTTCTGCGGTGAGGCCATATGTGTCAAGTTGTCCCTTCAAGAACATTTCAAGTCTGGTTGATGCTTGTTCAACAAACTTGATGTTGATGTCGGTTGTTTGATATGTTGTGTCGCTGTTGCCATAGAAGTGTTCATTCTTTGTGAAGTGCATTTCTGCGTCCTTTTGGAAGAATGTCATCTTGTAGGGGCCGTAGCCAACGTATGTTTCAACAGATGTGCCGTAGGTGTTTGAGTAAACGCCTTCTTCGTCAACGCTCATGCATGCTTCGTATGTAGGAACGTGAACGAGCCAGCTGCTGCCGAGTGCGTAATGGAGGTAGAAACCTTCAAGGGGGTTGATGAGGATGAGGGTGATTGATGTGCCATCTTCTGATGCTCTGATACCGACATCTTCAAAGTTCATTTCGGGGTAAACGTATTCGGTTGTGAAGAAGTGGAATTCTTCATCGGGGTCTGTTTGCCACTTTTTGAGGACCTTTGTCCATGTTTCTGTGAGAGTTGCATCTGCCTTGATTTCTGCCCAGGTCTTGTCGGTCAATGCATCAAGGTCTGCCACTGACCAGAGGCCCCAGAGTGCTGATGCGAGGCCATTGTAGCCGCCGTATGCATTGAGGTATGAATCTGTGCCGTAACCCTTCTTTCTGATGGTTTCGCCGAGATAGCTGTTTTCAACTGAGAAGACGATTTGATCTGCGATGCTTTCGTTGGTTTCAACCCAGTTGCTGAAGAACTTGTATGCGGGTTCCATTGAGGTTGTACCTTGCTTCAAGTAGAGCTCTGCATTGTAGATCTTGAGGTTGCCGCTGTAAACTGAGTCTGCACGATAGTTTGCTGCTGCGGGGTTCAAGAGGAGCTTGAGTGAATTGACATAGTCTGCTGCGGTGATAGGATCGCCGTTGTCATACTTTGCATTCATGTTGAGGGGGATGTTCCATGCCAATGCGGTGTCGCCTTCTTCAATGCCAAATTGTCCAACATATTGGCTGGTCACGTCTGTGGGGAATGCTGATGCCATTTCGCACACGAGCTTGTAACCATCTTTGGTGTCGTTGTAGTCAAAGCCGTAGAAGCCCATTGATGTGTAATCAAGGGGAACTGAATCGTTTGCTGTTTGATACACGTGAGGGTTCCAGTTGGTGGGGAACACACTTGCTGCTGAGTTGTATGTGTATGTTGAAGGGCCGGTTGTTTCGTCAGGATTACATGCGACGAAAACACCAACGCAGAGAACAAGCACGAGAACCACTGCAAGAAGTGCCACGAGTTTTCTTTGCTTCATAGTCGTTACCTCCATAGAGTAAATATTATCCATTTTTTGGGACTAAGTTTGGATCTCACTGAAAGGAGTATACTACTCCATTTCAAATGAAATTATCTACATTATAAATGCAACCTGCCAATATGGCAAATGTTTTTTAGCAAAAAAATTATTTTTTATCAATTTTTATTGCATAATTAATACACGCCACCTCTCTATTGCGCGTGTATGCGGGTACTATAATATATATTTTGGGGGTCCAGCAAGATAAATTTGGCTTTTGGACCAAGTTTTTGATTTACCACTTTAATTGGGCAAAGTGAATATATGCATAAATATGCGTATATTTTTATAACATACAGCATATTAGGGGTATATTGCCCCCAACATACACCAAATAGGGCCTTTTATTCAAAAAAATTTCACTTTTTTAAGGCAAAATTGCATAAAATTATGCAGGTTTTTTGGGCAAAATTCATCAAAAAAACACCCAAAAAACTTACAAAAAACGATGTTGTTCAAGATTTTATTTCGTGTTTTTGTAGTGTTTTTTGCGCAAAATATTTTTTTTGAGGTGACAAAAATTTTTTTCAAAAAATACAGCAAAATTTTCAAAATATTCTTAGTTTTTTTGGTCCTTGACCTCTTTTTTCAATCAAATTTGTGACACAAACAGCGCCTTTACACTTGATTTTGTCTCAAAAAACAGCTCAAATTTAAGGTGCCACCACCCATCATCAACACCCTTTTGTCCTCTGCTCTGCCCCGTCCACTCAAGCCAAGCCCTTCGTCTTGATGGCTTGATCTCACGCATACTCGCGCGCTCGCGCGTGAGCACCCGCGCATATCAATATATATACGCGCCAATTTCGTTGCAACAAAAAAACTCCAACCGAAGTTGGAGTTTTTGTTGCTTGTCTGCGGGATTAACGCTTTGAGAATTGAGGTGCCTTACGTGCTTTGTGGAGACCGTATTTCTTACGTTCTTTTGCACGGGGGTCACGGGTGAGGAATCCTGCTTTCTTGAGAGCGCTTCTGTATGCTTCTGTGTCTGCGACGCAGAGTGCTCTGGCAATGCCGTGACGGATTGCACCGGCGGGACCTGTCATGCCACCGCCATACACGTTGACAACCACGTCAAACTTGTCTTTGGTTGCTGTGAGAACGAGGGGTTGCTCAACGATCATTCTCATTGTGTCAACGGGGAAGTAATCCTCAAACGTTCTCTTGTTGATTGTGATATTGCCTTCACCGGGGATAAGGCGAACGCGTGCGATTGCCTTCTTACGTCTGCCGGTGC
>JAFVYE010000036.1 GCA_017500745.1 Clostridia bacterium
TACAGCGGTGTCACCGAAGAGGACCTTGCCAACAACCTCTACATTGATTGGAACGCACCCGAACAATTTGAAGCACTCTGCCAAAAATATCCCGGACAAATTGCCGGCTTCATCTCAACACCTTATATGCACGGCAACTTCACAGACAACATCCTCCCCGAAGAAGGATATTGGCAAAAGATTCGTGCAATCTGCGACAAGTACGGTGTTGTGCTCATCATTGACGACGTCCGTGCTGGCTTCCGTATTGACCTTGCTGGCTCTGCACACAAATATGGCTTTGAACCTGACCTCGCTTGCTACTGCAAAGCAATCGCCAACGGCTACAACGTGTCATGTATCACCGGCAAAAAGCACTTGCTCAACGCAACTTCAGACATCGCATACACAGGCAGTTACTGGCTCAGCGCAGTTCCCTTTGCAGCAGGCATCGCAACCCTCCGCAAAGCAAAGGCAACCAATGCAGTTGAAGAAAACGCAAAGAAGGGCAAAAAGCTCACAGACGGACTCATTGAAATCGCAAAGGACAACGGCTTTGACCTTGCAGTCACAGGCGAACCTGCAATGTTCTATCTCCGCTTGAGAAATGACTTTGAAAGCACCATCATGCATCAAGAATGGGTGGCAGAATGTGTCAAGCGTGGCGTGTTCTTCACATCACACCACAACCACTTTGTCAACTCTGCAATCTCAGATGCAGACATCCAATACACATGGGAAGTTGCAGACGAAGCATACAAGGTTGTCCGTGCAGCACATCCCAACGGAAAATTCCTCAACTAATCAATCCAACCAAAATAAAAAACCCACTCAGCCGAGTGGGTTTTTTGTTTACTCAATGTAGTACTCTTTCCATTTGGCAATTCTTTCTTCCGTGACGCCGTAGTGCTCCTTGAGATAGTTTTTGAATGTGCCGTATTTTTCAAGGATTAACGCAAGTGACGTTTCAAGGTTTTCTACGTGGTTGGTCAGCGCGTACCAGCAGGCATCAATGGCGTGCTTGGGAGCAAGTGCCAGCTTCATTATGCGCTTTATGCGCAAGTTGGTGGCAAGACGCATGTCGTTGGACAGCATATACTCGTGCTTGATGTCCTCAAGATTGCGGTCAAAGGCCAGCTCAATGAGCATGGCGGATATGCCCGTCCTATCCTTGCCTGCCGTGCAATGGAAGGCAATGGTCTTGCCCTCATCCATACGCTTGAAAAGCTCCTTGTAGCCAAGTGAAAAGGGCATCTCCTTGTAGGTTCCGCTTATGCCCTCTATGAGTGCCTTGGACATCTCGGGAGTGGCTCGGAGAAACTTGAGCTTTGCCTTGTCTGTGAGCCCAACAAGTGCGCCGTCCTCACGGAGAATGGGCACGTGGAGATACTCAACGCCCTCGGGGACGTAATCGGGGTTTTCCTTTGCCTCCTCTGTGATGCGATAGTCCAAAATGCAGTCAAGGTCAAGCCCTTCAATGAAGTGCTTGTCTGCCTCGGTCTTTGCCACAAGGGTTGAGGTGCGATAAAGCTTGCCCTCTTTGATTTTGCCGTAGGGGGTTTCAAGACCACCCATATCACGGAAATTGTCAATGGTTATGCGATTCTTTTTCATGGTATTATTATACCCAAAAAACACTTTTTTCGCAAGTTGATTTCAATATCCTCCTCATTTTCAGTTTTGTATGGACAATATCCGTTCAAAATGTTATAATATGTTGGAATAAAAGGCGTGCGCGCCTACGGCCGTGCGCAAAAAAGGATTTTTATGTCAGACTTCATCATCACCACAGACAACGCTGCAGATCTTTACTTCGGCTATTACGAGGCAAATCCCACCACCCGTCTTCCAATGCCCTTTTCAGTTGCGGGCAAAAACTATGAGTTTGAGGAGGAGTGCCCTGCTTATATGGACTACTATGACCTCTTGAAGCAAGGCCACCTTGTCAAGACGGCTCAAGTCAACCGTCAAACTGCACACGATATGCTCAAAAAGGTCCTTGAAGAAACAGGCAAAGATCTTCTCTTTATCTCATTTTCATCAGGTATGAGTGGAAGTTATGACAGCATCTGTGCCGTTGCCAATGAGCTTCGCCTTGAGTTCCCCGACAGACGCATTGAGGTTGTGGACTCACTCTCTGGCGCAGGTGGCGAAGGATTGCTTGTGTACTACGCACAAAAGATGCAACGTGAAGGCGCATCAATGGATGAGGTCATCCAATGGATTGAAGACAACAAGTGCAACGCACACCACATCTTCATCGTTGACGATCTCAAAAACTTGAAACACAGCGGACGCATCTCCACCATCGCTGCCCTCCTTGGCATGGTGATGCAATTGAAGCCAATCCTTGAACTCAACAACGATGGCAAGATTGCTCTCCTTGGCAAAGCCCTTGGCAGAAAAAAGGCAATGTCCGAAATCACACGCTACTTTGCAGAGTACTACGAGGATGGCAAAAATGACTTTATCCTCATTGGACACACCGGCAACCAAGCAGACGCAGACGCCCTTGCAAAGCGCATCAAAGAAGCTGTGCCCACCGTGCCTCCCATCAAATTTGGCTATATCAACCGCCTTGTCAGCGGCAACGCTGGCTACAACGCTCTTGTTGTGTTTATGATGGGCAAGCAACGCAAAAAGCACATCATTGAACAAATTTAACACATAAAGCCCTGTTTCTGTTGGAACAGGGTTTTCTTTTGCCCTCTTGCTCGCTTTTGCTCAACCCCTGTTTTGTATGGTGATTGAGCATCTTTTTTTGCCTTGCACTTGCGTGGGCACGCCTCATGAATTTTTGATTGATTTTTTTGAGCATAGATTATATAATTGAAGTATGGAAGAACTCAAGCCCTTTGTCAGCATAATATCTCAAGACGACGTGGACGACGCATGCGACTTTGCCGAGGATTTTTCATCTCAGTTGGAATCCTACAAAGGCAGGCTCACTGGCACGAGAGAGGAGACGGCAACTGCTCGCCTCATCCGTGACAGACTCCACAATGAAACAAATGCAAAAGTCCGTCTTGAAGCGTACAAGGCACGCCCCATTGCAGGACGTGGCTCTTTGTCCTTGCTTGGCGCTTGGCTTGCACTTTGTCTTGTCATGTACTTTGTGTCTTTTGTGGACAACAGAACTGTCGGCATCATCCTTGCCCTTGTTGCTCTTGTCCTTGCCCTTGTCGGAGGCATTGTCATCATGCTCCTCTTTCTTGGACACAACAAGTTGCAGACCATCCTGCCAAAAAAGGTGTCATACAACGTGGTGAGCGAGCGTGCTCCCAGTGTGTGCGAGGCAGGAAAGGAGCGCACGGTCATCATTGCATCCAATCACGACGCAGTCCTTGGCAGTGCCATATATGACCTCACTCATTTGCGCACTTTCTCATTGATTGTTGCCCCCATTTCCTTTGTCATATTTGTGGTGTTCTGCATTTTGAAAATGGTCATTGGCCCCACCACTCCTCTGGCAATATCTTTGCTTACAATCTTTCCCTTCCTCACAACCGTGGCAGGCATCGGAGTGTTGACCACACACTTTTCTCTGTCCAAAAAACACGCCCGTGACCGTGGTGGCGTGAGCACCTCTGTTGCTCTTGCAACCTACGCATACTTTGTTGAAAACCCCGATTTGCTCCCCAATGACGTCCGCATTGTGTTTGCCTCATTTGGTGGCGAAAACTCTGCCCACGGAGGATCTTGCGCATTTGTCAAAGCACACAGCGAATATTCTGACGCAAAGGTCCTGTGCATAGGCGACATCTTGGACAACAACTTTGGCGTGACAGACGGGGATCATTTGAGAAACATCAAGCACTCAACGGTGGTGATTGACGCCATCAAGACCTCCGCAAGATTGCTTGACATACCTCTTCAAACAAACAATTCCAACACCCTGCGTGACAAGCTTGTTTGTCTGCACGGTTTTACATCAAATGCATTTGCACAGTCCAACATCCATTCGGCAACTATCACGGCAAAGCACGACAATGCTGTGGAGGGTGTCGTTCGCAGAGAGGACGTTGGCAGACTTTTTGCTCTGTCCGTCAACGCTGTGATTCATCTTTTGGAGGACGACATCTCTTGACAAACACAGAACAAAATATCCCCGCCACCGCCGTTGAACAAAAAGACGGTGTTCTTGGCTATATGGCAAACACGCCAAAGAAATCAAAGTTGAAAAAAGCTTTCACCCGCTATTTCATTGACGCTTTCACAGGCATGGCGCAGGGGCTGTTCTGCACCCTAATTGCAGGCACAATCCTTGCACAAATCGCCTCTTGGTGCGGTGACAACTCCTTTGCAAAGGTTCTTGACGCAATGGCAAAGATTGCAAAAATGCTCATGGGCGCAGGCATTGGCGTGGGCATTGCAATGAAATTGGGGGCAAAACCCCTTGTAATATTTACTTCCGCTGTCACAGGCCTTATTGGCGCATTTTCTGGCGGTCTTGTGGAAACGCTGGTGAACGGAGCCCCCTTCACTCTTGCCTTTGGTGCACCGGGCAACCCCATCGGGTCATACGTGCTTGCGGTGCTCACCATTGAAATTGCAGGGCTGTATGCTGGCAAAACAAAGCTGGACATCGTCCTTGTGCCTCTTGGCATGATGCTCCTCTCCGTTGCAGGAATATTTGTTGCTTGGCCCTTCATCAAGCTCATTGACTATATTGCAGTTGTCCTTGTCCTCGCCATTGAGGCAGGAAGCGCAGTCAAAGTGCTTGTTGGCATATTTGTGGCTGTCATCATGGGCGTGCTCCTCACAATGCCCACTTCATCCGCTGCAATATGGATTGCAATTGCCACCTCAAACACAGCCATTGAAAACCCCGAGGTCTTTGCCATCGCAGGAGGCGCTGCCGTTGCAGGTTGCGCAGCCCATATGGTTGGATTTGCCGTCAGCAGTTTCCGTGAAAACAAGTGGAGTGGTCTGGTCTCTCAAGGCATTGGCACCTCTATGCTTCAAATCCCCAATATCATGAAGAAACCCGTCATCATGGTGCCCGAAATCGTTGCAAGCGTGTTCAGCGGTCTTGTGGCCGTGCTGATGGGCATCCGTTGCAACCCAGCGGGCGGTGGCATGGGCACAAGCGGTCTGGTGGGGCTCTTTGGCACAATTGACGCATCACAAGGCGTAATCCCCGATTGGCAACTTGGACTTGGCATTGTGCTCTGCTTGTTCATCATCCCCGCAGGAGTGTCCCTCCTTGTCAGCGAAATCCTGCGCAAATTTGGCGTCATCAAATTCGGCGACCAATCTCTGTAAAAACGTTAAAACAAAAACCCCGTCAACTGACGGGGTTTTTTATTGCCACAAAACTATTGGTGAAAAAGCAATAAATACAGGTCTTGTTCCTCACTATGATAGAAACGTGTAAAAACGCGATATTCCCAACGCTCTCTCATTACGAAGTTGCGAACGCGAGGCGCAGGGCGCCGAGAACGGGAGTGCCGAGCACCAGACAAAAGTGCGAAGTTGCGGGTGCGCTCTGTTTTTTTTGCACCGACGCAACGAGTGGCATAATGAGGGGACGATACTTAATGTGCGAGAGCCGAGTGTTGCCCTGCCCGCAGGGCTCTGCCGTAGGCAGACGGGGGAAACACGTGAGGAAGGGGGACATATTTTCTAACTATGATAGGAACGTGTAAAAACGCGATATTGAGATGTATGACGAGGAAGAAAAACCCACATCTTGCGCGTTGCAAAAACGCGATAAATTGATGAAGAGCGCGAAAAAGCGCGTTTGTAAAACGCGATATTGAGATGCATAACAAGAAAGAAACACCGAGGGCAGGCCGTGGCGTACTTTGTGTACGTGAGGATTGCACTCGGTGTGTCTGACGAAGTTAGGCGCTCAATAGCGCGTTTTTAGTCCATGTTTTCAAGAGTCTCAAGCCTAATCTGCTTCTTCTCTTCCTTAGTGAGTTTCTTCTTTTTTTCGCCGGGGAGTTGCTTGCTGTCGCCGTGCTTGACAAAGAACATGAGGACGATTGCTATGACAACACAGATTGCACTGTACAAGAAGAGATATTTGTCTTGACCAGCGTCCATGATTGCGCCACCAAGTGCGGGGGTTATGGCTTGGGCGGACATGGTTGCCATATAGTAGTAGCCGGTGTATTGACCAACGGTTTCGGCTGTTGACAACTCTGTGACCATGGGGAAGGTGTTGACGTTGGCGATGATAAGACCAAAGCCAGCAAGGAGATAGAACAAGGCAAAGAGCACCGTGGGGATGATGGCCTTGTCATTGGGTGCAACTGCAAAGCAGATGAGGATGAAGGACACAACTGCAAGGGCAAAGCCGATCATGATGGTCTTTCTTCTGCCCAATTTGACTGCCATATATCCAACGGGGATAAATGCGATTGCGCTGACTGCCATGCTGACACCAGAGATGATTGATGCCACACCTGCAGACAGGTTGAGGGCTTTGGTTGTGTACACAGAGAGGTTTGAGGACACGGCGTTGTAGCCCATAAACCACATAAAGATTGATGCAAGGATAAGCCAGAATGACACAAGACGCTTTCTGTCCAGATCGTTCTTTGAGGTCCACCACTCCTTGGGGCTCTTGCGTTTGGCCACTTTTGCCTTGGCAAGTTCAAGGGTTTCTGCAGAGATTTCGGGGGCTTGTTCGGTTGCAGCAGCACCCTCACTTTCTTCAAGGAGCGCTTCTGCCTTTTGTCTGGTTTCGGCACTTTCTTCCTCGTCAAAGTCATCAATGCCGTACTCCTTGCAGATCTCTTGACATTGAGCAACAAGTTTTCTTTCCTTGACAAGAGCAAGGAATCCAGCAAGGAGAAGGAGCATTCCACCGCCTACTGCGCCAAAGATGATGACGTAGTTGTGCAGTCTTTCGCCAAAGAGAACAACTGTGTAGATGAGGAATGAGATTGCTCCGCCAAGACCTCCGCAGAGATTGATGATTGCGTTGGCTTGAGAGCGCAAGGGCTTGGGAGTGACGTCAGGCATAAGTGCAACGGCGGGACTACGGAACGTGGCCATTGACACAAGAACAAGGAGCAAAATGACCATATAAACAGCAATGCTCTTGACGCCTTCGGAGGTTTGTGTGTGGGTTTTGTAGATTACGTCAGAGGTGTAATCATTGATGGAGCTTGCAACAAACTTTTTGTAGAGGTTGTTGCCGTCCAATATTTCTTGATAGGTTCTTACTCCATCAGGAGAAATGTTGCCAAGATCGGCTTTTGCAATCTCTACGCCGTCATAAAGGAACTTTTCTTCGCCGATAAAGCCAAGAAAACCGGTTTTGTGGACCATCTTGGCGTCATATCTGATGCCGATGAAGTCCTCACGAGTGAGGCCGTCGCGAGAGATGTATTCAAGGTCAACTTCATAGCTGTTGCCCTCGCCGGACACTGCGTTGTCATACCATTCAGCAAGGTGTGACTCCATCCAAGCGTCATCGTTGAGTTGTGCCTCTATGCTGGCAGCGGTGGCATCTGCGGTCTGCTGTTGATTGAGGGTGACAACCGGCACAAACACCATAAGCACTACGGCACATATTGTGCCTATGACAATAAAGGGAGTGCGTCTGCCAAACTTCTTGATGAGCTTGCCGTGTGCGTTGTCGCTGAGCTTGCCAAAGAGAGGCAACATGAACAATGACAACAAGTTGTCAAGGCCCAAAATTATGCCACGAAGTGCGTTGGGCAAGCCATAGGCGTGTTCAAGAAGAAGGGGGATGACAAAGTCGTATGCATTCCAAAACAAGCAGATGCCTGCAAATGCAAGACCAACTTTGAAAGTGTTGGGATAGTTGAGCTTGAGGCGCTTTTTTTCGCCACCAACTGATTCTGCAGGAGTTTCTGCAACGGGCTCAGTCATAACTTCGTTTTCTTCCATAGTTTCTCCTAATTGTGTAGGTGCGATAATTTTTGGTATGACTCACACAATACTGATATTATAAACTATAATCACGCCCGTGTAAAGAGTGGATTTTTATTCTCCAACAAAAGACAGGATGGAGGAGCACAACACCTCCGCCAACTGATTGCGATAGGTGTCTGAAAGCAAGTTTTGTTCATCAATTGGGTTGGACAAAAAACCACATTCCACAATCAATGCAGGGCAAGGGCTTTCATTGAGGATGTATTTGTCACCTTGCAAAACAGAAAATCTACGCCCTACGTCCGGCTCATTAAAGTGATTGTTGAGTTGCTCTTGCAAGTGCTCGGCCGCCCCTTTTGACTGCTCTACTCCAAAAAACACTTGCATGCCTCTGCGAGATTTGTCCTTGTAGCTGTTGAGGTGTATGCTGACAACAAGGGAAGGATTTGCTCGTTTTATTATTGCAAGACGCTTTTCCATATCCCTTTTTTTTATAAACTTGCCACCAACAAGGGCACCTTTGTTTTTTCTTGTGTAGACAACCTTGACCCCCGCACCTTCAAGTCTTTCGCCAACAAGGCGGGCGAGCACAAGGACAAGGTCGCTTTCCTTGACTCCGTTTTTGCTTGACACTCCACCGTCAAGACCGCCGTGACCTGCGTCTATCACCACTTTTGAGGTGCTGGAATTGCCAACAACCATTGTCGGAACCACCACCGCACAGGCCAAACACAACAGACAAATTGCAACAAAAATTTTCTTCCACCACTTTTTTATGCACATAAATTATGCATATTTTTTGGAGTTGAGTTTTATACATTTTTCATTTTTTATGCATAGTTGTCTACCGAGTTATCCACATTTTTCGTGTTCATTGTGGACAACTCGGGGGATAAGCCGTCATTTTTTATTGCGGTTGGTCATACCCTCATTTGTCCCTGTTTTGCCTGTTAGATTGCATTTTGTGATGATTTTTGTCGTTTTTTGCGCACTAAACCCCGCTTTTTGTAAACAAGTTATTTTACGAGCTCTATCTGCATAGATTTTGCTGGGAGAATAAAGCATGAAAAACCTTGTTGAATTAATAGAAAAACCTGTTTTTTCGTTGAAAGATTTTTGCATAATCGGCAAAGTGACGGGCTGTCTTGTGGACCATGATTTCAAGCATATTGCATATTTTTTATGCATTGATGGGGAGGCAGAATTTCTGTTGCCCTTCCAAAATATTGTTGCCGAAAAGGACGTGCTTGTTGTAGAGGACAAGGTGGGTGTGTTGCATCCCCTTGACGTTGACTTCACGTCATTCAAATCCTTGCTTGGCAAAGAGGTGTATTGCGCTGACGGCACTCTGATGGGCATTGTCAAGGATTTGGGGTTTGATTCCAAGGGCGGACTTGTAGAGCTGAGGATTGAAGACGGACTGTTGAAGCCCTCGTCAATTGTGGGCGTTGGAGATGCAATCCTTGTAAAACCTGCCCAAAAAAGAAAAAACAAGCGCAAATCTGTGGATTTTGTTGCCCTTGCCTCAACCGACTCCCCCGTGACCATCCTTGATCCTGTGCCTGACATGGCAGAACAGGACCAAACCTCTCCAACCAGGATAATAAGCGACTACAATTTTTTGCTTGGCAGAGTGCTTGATGATGACCTTTTGTCCTACGATGGACGGCTGATCGCCTACAAAAACACTCGCATTACCGTTGACGTGGTGGAAAAAGCACGCCTCGCTGGCAAACTGCTTGAATTGACTCTAAACTCAAAATAGACTATGAAAAACACTTCTGCTGTCAAAAACAAATCTGGAGTTTCGCTCTCTCTGCTCTTGCTTGGATTGGTGCTTGCATTGCTTGTGCTGTCAATAGTGCTGTTTGGATGCAACAAACCATCCCCCACCCTCATTGAAACCTACTACGAAATTGACCTGAGCTATGACGGGGGCAACGTGGTTGAGCTTGCAGAAACCGTGGTGTATCAAAACAACACCAACACCCCTCTCACAAGCATTGCATTCAGATTGTATCCAAACGCTTTCAAGGAGGGAGCAAGTGCATCTCCCTTTGTTGGAGATGCGCTCAATCAATACAATTCTGCGGGCAAATTTGGCGGAATTGAGGTTTTAAGCGTAAAAATAAACAGATTAAACCTTGATTTTGTGATTTGTGGCACAGACAACACCGTGCTTGAAGTGCCTTTTGACCTACAATGTGGCGACACGGCGGTGGTGGACATTGAGTGCGTGATCACTCTACCTCATGACAATCATCGCTTGGGCAAAAATCAAAGTGCAATCAACCTCACAGGGTTCTATCCTGTGCTTTGCACCCTTGGAGAAAACGGCTGGCGTAAAGATGACTATCATCACTTTGGCGATCCTTTCGTCCACGACACCGCTTCCTATTCGGTTTCAATATCTCATCCCGCAGAATACGTTGTTGCAGGCAGTGGCCAAAAAACGGAGGTGCCCTCAAAAGACGACTCCTCAAAGCAAACATCCTTTTATATTGAACATATCCGTGACTTTGCCTTGGTTTTGTCCAAAGATTTTAAGCTGGCGTCTGCCTCTGCCAAAATTGGACAGGGCGTCAACGTGGACTACTACTATACAGAGGATTCCTCTCCCGACACAACCATAGCTTTGGCGGTTGACGCTCTTGAAGAGTTTTCAAAGGCTTTTGGCGACTACCCCCACCCCTCCTACACTTTGGTGTGCACGGACTTTGTTGCTGGGGGCATGGAGTATGGGGCATTGTCTTTGGTTGGCAGGCCCGATTTGGACGCCATTGTCCACGAAACAGCTCATCAGTGGTGGTGTGGCATTGTGGGTAGCGATCAAATCAGCGCTCCTTGGATGGATGAGGGGCTTGCAGAATTTTCATCGGCGTACTATCATCGCTTGAAGGGAGATGAGACGGGCTACAACAAACGGTTGAGGGTGGCGAGAACAGAATACGCCAAATGGTCCAAGCTGTCCTCCGTGGGCTTTGACGGGGTCATGAACAAGCCCATATACAACTTTCTCACCGAAGGTGAATACGTAGCTGTGACCTATCGCAAGGGCGCCGTGCTGTTTGACACGCTGTTGCAGATTATGGGCGAGGACGCCTTTTTGTCTGCTCTGCGTGACTACGTTGCAGAAAACACCTTTGCCATGGCAAGTCAAAAGGACTTAATAGACGCCTTTGAAGGACGTCACGCCGGCATAAGCAACGTCATAAGCTCTTTTGTAGAAGGAAAAGACAAATAAAAAAACCCGCTCGTTTGAGCGGGTTTCTTGTTGATGTTCAATTATTGAAGGTCCTTCCAAAGTGACTTGTAAACCTTTGCATAGTACACGATTGTGTCGGTATACTCAATGCCAAATTCGTTTGCCTCTTTGTTGTAGCGGTCTGCCTTCATGCCGTCCTCAAGGTTGGTGCGGACTTGCTCGCCAACTGTGATGCAATCCTCAAGGGTCTTTCCGTAGGTCACAACGTAGTTCATGGGAAGCTCGCCGCTGCCGTCTGCATTTTGTGTGAGGGTGACAAGTTGTTCGCTGTAAGTGCCGTCCTCGTTTTCAACCACTGCGTATGCGGTGTCGTCCCATGCCTTGTATGAGCAA
>JAFVYE010000037.1 GCA_017500745.1 Clostridia bacterium
ACTTCAAGGACGGAGGTTTCTGCCCCGTGCCAAGAGAAGTTGACCCCCTTGATTTCACGGAGTGCTCCTCTCAACAGCTTTTGACGGCGAAGCATCTCATCAAGAGATATCTGTGCTTCCCATTGGAAAGGAGTGCTTGGCTTGGGAATGAACACCGCACAAGACACAGAAATAGTCAAATTCTTTTTGTGGCGTATGTCAAAGTACAACTTTTTGAGTCGTCTGCAAATCTCTGCAATGCCCAATATGTCCTCATCAGTTTCGGTGGGGAGTCCAAGCATAAAGTAGAGCTTGACGCTGTCATAGCCCGCCTCAAAAGCCCTGCCTATGTTGTCAATTTCCTCATCGGTGACGTTTTTATTGATGACGTTTCTCAGGCGTTGTGTGCCCGCCTCGGGAGCAAAGGTGAGTGAGCTTCTGCGTGATGACTGCGCCATCTCCTTTGTGAAGCTTGACAATCGCAAGCTGGGCAATGCCAACGTAATCTTTTTGTCCTCAATGAAGGGGCGAAGCTCTTTTTCAAGATCCATAAGCCCTGTATAGTCGCTGGTGGACAATGAGCACAATGAAATCTCGCCAAAGCCCGTTGCATCAATCATCTTTTTGCCGTACTCGGCGCACTTTTCTGCACTGCGCTCACGTATGGGGCGATAGTAATATCCTGCTTGGCAAAATCTACATCCACTTGCGCAACCACGATAAAGTTCAAGGGTGGCTCTGTCGTGGACAATCTCAATGTTTGGCACAAGGGGTTTTGTGGGATATGGAGCGTTTTCAAAGTCCTCAATGACGGCCTTTGTCACCCTCTCGCCTTCTTCAAGCATTGAGGGCACGTATATGCCAGTGATTGACTTTGCTTCACGCAAAATCTCTGCCTTTGAAAGCCCCTTCTCCTTGCCCTCTGCAACAAGTTGTAAAAGTGCAAGGTCTGCCTCCTCGCCCTCGCCGATTATGACGCAATCGCAAAAAGGAGCAAAGGGCTCGGGATTGACTGCACAAGGACCACCTGCACAAATGATGGGGTAATCCTCCCCTCTATCCTTTGCGTAGAAAGGTATGCCTGCAAGATCAAGCATGTACAGCACGTTTGAGTACAACAACTCAAACTGCACAGAAAAGCCCACCACGTCAAAATCCTTAAGGGGTGTGGCTGTTTCAAGTGACAAAAGAGGAATGTTGTTTTCACGGAGTTTTGCCCCCATGTCTGGCCAAGGAGCATAGCATCTCTCGGCGATGTAATCGGGGTGACGATTGATGATGTCATAGAGGATTTGCAATCCAAGATTGCTCATGCCGATCTCATAGACGTCAGGAAAGCAAAAACAAAATTTTGCCCTGTGGGGCTTTGTCATATCGGGGGTGTTCCACTCTCCTCCAACATATCTTGCCGGCTTTTCAACAGACAGCAAGAGCTCATCTATTTTCTTTTTGTAATCAGTCATTTCAGTTCATTGCAAGGCACGCTGCTCCAATGATGCCGGCATCGTTGCCAAGCTCTGCAGCTGCCACCTTAATTTTGGGATTGTACTTTGATCCGTACACGTTGCGTGACACGTATCTTTGGAGAGGTTTGACAAGGACGTCTCCTTGTCTTGACACGCCACCACCAACGATGATGACCTCGGGATAGAACAGATTTGCAAAGTTTACAAGGCCCGTGCCAACGTACTTGATATACTTGTTGAGCACACCAACTGCCACTTTATCCCCTTGTTTTGCAGCGGTAAACACCGTTTTTCCGTTAAGTCCATAAAGTTGAACAACTTTGTGAAGGATGCTTTCTGGGTGGCGATCCATTTCTTGACGTGTTTGTTCAATGAGGGCTGTTGCGCTGGCGTATGCCTCATAGTGACCTTTCTTTCCACAGCCACAAGTGGGGCCTCCAAAGTTGATTTGCATATGTCCGCCTTCTGCCCCTGCGCTGCGATTGCCGGTGAGAAGCTTGCCATCAACAACAATGCCTGTGCCAAGGCCTGTGCCAATTGTAATCATGACGGAGTTGAGTGCGCCTCTGCCTGCGCCAAATCTTGTTTCGGCAAGGGCTGCACAGTTGGCGTCATTGCTGATTTTGATGTTTTTCACTCCAAGGCGTGCTGTAAGCATTTTGCACACGGGCACTTTGACAAGGTTGATGTTGCAACAATAGACAATCTCTCCCTTTTGATCCCAAACTGATCCGGGAAAGCCCATGCCAATGCCATTGAGGTCGCTGATTGTGATGCCGTAATCACGGACGATGTCCTCAATAAGACGTGCTATGTCCTCAACGATTTCATCAGATGGTTTTTCTGGCTCGGTGACAATAAATTGGTTGGCAAGAATTTTGCCGTTTTCATCAATAATGCCTGCTTTGATGGACATGCCACCAACGTCAATGCCAACGTAATACATAAAGTCCTCCATTTTGACTTTTATTTTTTTACATTTTAGCATAAACAGCACAGAAAATCAACGCTTTGCAAAAATTATAAAGCATAGTTTGCTTTATAACACGTGGGCATACATCACCCCAAAACCTTGCCTATCTCCGTGGAAAGAGGGTTTTTGAGGGCCACGTCTTGAAGCTGGCTTTCATCAAACACAAATCCCGATTCAACAATCTCAAAAGTGACGAGATGATTTTGTCCAGAAAAGCGTAAAAGTCGGTGTATTGGCATGTCCTTTGACACCAAAATATGCTTTTTTTCAACCCCCAAATCATAGTCCTTTGACAAGGGAGAAAACACCGGAGCATAACACCGCTCCGCCTCCTCTGATAGAGCGCCATAAAACAGAAATATGGCAGTAACCAGCAATGAAAAATTGATCCCAAAAAAACACGACACCACAAACAATGCCAAAAATATAATGGACAACACCACCCCCAATATCCTCAAAACTTTTAGGATTTTGAGCTTGTTTTTGGACAAGCCCACAAGCACACGGCCTCCGTCAAGGGGGTATGCGGGCAACAAGTTGAAAAACGCCAAAGACAAATTGGCGTGCAAAAACGGCTTTGTGTAGGGATAGGCAGTTGGACAAACCCACCATAGTCCTACTGTGACGAGGGCAAAAAAGAGGTTGGCAATTGGGCCTGCCAAGCCAATGAGTACGCTGGAGTTTTGGTCTATGCTTTCATCAACACTCATCTTTGCCCCATAGGGCAACAGCACCAATGACGTTGCAACGTACCCTCTTGTCCTTGCCATGAGTGCGTGCCCTGCCTCATGAAAAAACACAGCAAGCAACGCCGACAGCACTCCCCGTGCTCCCCCAAAGATTATTCCAACAAAAAGCACCACCAAAAACAAGGGGTGCAATTTGAATTTTGACTGATTAGAATCCCTGTTTCTCAATCAAAAACTGATTTGTGCTTACATTCCAATTGATGACACAACAGGGCCTATTCCACCAAAAAGGCCCGCAAAAAGAAAGCCCAACGACACAAACACTCCTACAATTGCAGGCACAATGGCAATGTCCAAGACGTCAATGCCTCTGTCTTTGAGTGACCGTTTTTTCTTTTCAACAACGCAGTTTTCAACGTATTGATTTTCTGTTATGGTTGCTTCAACAATTGTGTTTTGATCGTATTCCATTTTTCACCTCGCACTATGCTATGCAGAGGAGTGGACGTATATTCCTACACAAGCTCTTTGGTGGTGGCAAATCCTTTGGTTGCCGAAGCGGTCAAGATGATTTCAACGTCATACTTGCCGTTGTCCAGCAGTTCAACTTTGACAGAGGGCTCTTTGTCAAGGACAAAATAGTCTTTGACCAGACGGGATAGTTCCTTTTTGAACACCTCCAAAAAGCCATCCCCCACCCCAAGCTTGTCACGGACAAGCATTGTTTGCATCCTTTTTGCAATTTCAACCGATGGTTTCATCTCCACCACCTCCGTCTTAAATATGGCTCAACCAAGTTTTGAGTGCAGTTTTCAATGTTTTGAGCAAGATATTCTGCGCACCTTTCGCTGACAGAGCCCTCACCCCCTATGCCAAGTTGCTGAAATATGGTCACGTGGTCATCCTCTGGGATTGCTCCCACAACCCCCAAGTGCAACAGCGTGCCAATCTCCTTTGAAGACAACATTTCCCCTCGGCGCACCATGTCGTAACGCACTCGGTTGACCACCAATCCCACGTCTTTCAGCTTGTAAGTTGACAACAATGACACCACCTTGTTGGCGTCTCTAATTGCAGAAGCAGATGGGGTTGTGACAACAATGGCCTCATCTGCAGAAGACACCGCCCTGTGAAATCCCTCCTCTATGCCAGCGGGACAATCTATCAACACAAAGTCACAATGCAATGAGGACACCACTCCTCTAAAGGCCTGCGGGGACATGTCAAGTTTGCGAGAGGAGGATGGCAACACCATGGCTCCGCTGTCGCCGTCCGTGACCAAAGCTTGATGAAGGCGACATCTGCCGTCAAGGACGTCACTTACGTCATAGACCACTTTGTTTTCAACCCCCATAACTACGTCAAGGTTGTTGAGCCCAACGTCCCCATCCACAAGGACAACTCTATGCCCATATGACGCAAGCTTTCTGCCCAAAAGTGCTGTGACGGTGGTTTTTCCAACTCCTCCTTTTCCAGATGTGATGACAATCTTTCTCATACAAAAATCATAACAAAAAGACACCGCAATGGGTGTCTTGTTGTGTCTTAATATGAGTTGTTTTGTCAATCAAGCTTGATGCCCAAGAGGTTGCCAAGATAATGCATATCATCAAAGAACTTTGCTCCGCCAAGAGCCACGGCGTTTTCAACGTCTGCAACCACTGTCACAGGCAGTTCAAGGGCTTGTTCAATGTAGTCAACCACTCCGGGAATGTGGGTTGATCCACCAGATATGAAGATGCCTTTGCGGAGGATCTCTGCGCTGAGCTCGGGAGGGGTTTGTCCAAGGACGGACATGATGACCTCAATCACGTCATCAACGAGAGGGAGTACTGCGTCACGCATGTCTTCTGCAGACACGCTTATGCCACGAGGACCTCCGTCACTTCCGCTGCCACTTGCTTGATATGATCCCTCATCATTGATGTAGAATGAAAGGGCATTCTTTTTCATTTTTTCAACGGTGTACTCTCCAAGCTTGACGCCGTAGAGCTTGTGAATGCTGTCTATGATTGCATTGTTGAATGCGTCACCTGCAATGTTGACTGCCACGCCACAAGCAATGCCACGATTTGTGACGGACGCAATCTCTGTTTTGCCTGCGCCAATGTCCACAAACATGCCCCCAATGCTTCCTGTAAAAGCAAGCAAAGACAGAGGAGATTCAACCAAAAGCACCTCTTTTACCCCTGCCTTGATAAAGCACTTTTCAACAGTTCTTCTATCGCTGTTGGTCATTGCGCAAGTGATGCTGACAATGGCCTTCACTCTGGGAGGAATGATGCTGTCGGGCAAGATCTTTTTGAGGAAGTGCTTGAGGAGCAATGTAAACATCTCCTCATCAACAATAAATCCCTCATGGACGGGGGACACAACCTTTGCTCCGCCCAATGCGTTTGATATGATGCTTTCTGCTCTGAAACCTGCTTCACGGATTTCAAGACGATCCTTTGTTTTTTGAGCAATAGCAATGCAGGGCTCGCGAAGCACGAGTCCCACATCCTTTTGACATATGGTGATAAACTTACTGCCGAGGTCAACGGACAGTTGAATGTTGGCCATTGTTGGTCACTCCTAATCTTCTAAGTAAATTGCAAAGTCTTTCCATGGGCAGACCGACAATGTTGGTGTAGCTTCCAATCCATCTGTCCACCACGGTGTTTTCTTGTATTGCGTACGCCCCTGCCTTGTCAAAGGGCTTGAAAGTGTCCACATAGTCCTCAATCTCCTTTTTTGAAAGGTTTTTGAGGCGCACCAGCGAACGCACAGAAAAGGCAAACTCCTCTCCCTCGTGCCACACAACCACCCCCGTGTAGACGCCGTGCCACTTGCCACAGAGCTCCGTGAGGATTTCTATTGCATTTGCACGATCACGGGGTTTTGTGTACTCTTTTCCACGATAAACTATGGTATCTGCGGAAACAATCGTTTTTCCGTTCAAATCAAATTGCTGACGTGAAGCACGATTTTTGAGCAACGCTTCCTTGATGACAAGGCGTCTTGGATTGTTGTCCAAAACGCTCTTTTCGTCCACAATGGGCACATATATTTCTGTTTCAAATCCTGCCTCTGCCATCAGGTCTTTGCGCCTTGGCGACCCTGATGCAAGGACAATCTTAGAGGATTTCAAGGTTCTTTCCGTATGCTGCCTTAAACTCTGATGAAGCGTTCAAAGCATCCTTTATTTCAAGTGAGCAATCACCTTCAGCTTGTGTCTTGACAATGACGCTGTCTCCAAGGACGTCACAATCAATGCCGGTGACCACACTGCTTTGACTGCGGTCAAAGCTCTCTGCAATTTGAAGGATGACGCTGAGCTTGCGCACTGCATCCAAATCCTCGGGAGTGAGGACGCTTGCAAACTTTTGAATGTCCTCTTTGGGGATTTCGCTGGACTTGCGATGTCCGCTGGCAACAAGTGCTGCAAGAATCAGATCCTTGTGGGGCACGCCGTAAAGGTTGCTGTTGAGGATTATGTAACTTAAATGCAAATGATGATTGTAGTACTTGATGCGCATGCCACTATCGTGCAAGAGTGATGCAATCTTGAGCACTCTCACGTATGCTCTGGGCAACTTGTGCAACACCTTGAGTTGCTTGAAGAGCTGGATGGACAAATTGTACACTTGCTCTGCATGGTTCTCGTTGATGTCAAAGTATTTCATCAAGGTGTGCAGAGAGTGTCCAAGAACGTCACTAATGGGACGCTCGTTGACACCGGGGACTGCATAGCGGAACATTGCGCCCTCTCTAAGACCGCATCCGCTGACGGTGATCTTTTCAAAGTTGAAGCGGTTGAACACTGCCTTCATCACAGCAAGTGCGCTGGGGAAGATGTCTGCTCTGCCACTTGAAAGCCCCTTGATTTTCATGGTGCTGTCAAGGTCAAGTTTGCGTATGGTTGAGTAGATTGTTTCAAACTCGCTCATGGGCAACTCGTAGTTGTGAGTCATGCTGAAAGGATATTTTCTCACAAGACGGCTGATTCTGCCCAGATTTCTAAATGAGCCACCTACGCCAACAAAGCTGGTGTCGGGGTCAACTTGGCTGAGCCAAGGGATTTTGTTAAGTTGTTCGCCAATGAACTCCTCAATCTTTCTTGCTCTCTCTTCGGGCTCACTGCTGTCGTTCTTGAAGAGGTCTGTGAGAGTGACTGCGCCAAAGGGAAGAGTGTCATAGTGAATGAGGTTTCTACGATTGTAATAAATGAGGTTGGTGGAGCCACCGCCCATTTCCATAATCAAGCCCTTGGGGACGTCCATTGAGTTGATGACGCCTTGATAAACAAGCATTGCTTGTTCCTCAACAGAGAGGACCTTGATTTTGATGCCACAAGTCATCGCCACTTCGTCAAGGAAAGACTTTTGGTTTTTGGCACGGCGGACGGCTGCTGTTGCGTATGCAAAGATTTTGTCCACATGGTTTGCGTCGCAAAGGCGGCGGAACATGGTGAGCGTTTTGATGGTTTGAGCAATGCGTTGGGGCTTGATAAAGCCATCCCAATCCATGTCTTGTCCAAGACGCACGGACTCCTTCAACTCATCAAAAACTACGAAGTATCCCCCTTCAAGTACGTTGACCAAAACCAGTCTCGCTGAATTTGAACCAATGTCTATGATTGCGATTTTTTCCATATTAAGCTATTCTCCTTAGGCAATCGCCTTTTGCTAATATATCGTGGGGTGGGCAAGCCCAAACTCCCCTATTGTGTAAATATTTTATAATATTTTTTCGGTATATTCAAGACCGAATTTCATTTTTTTTGTTTAGATTGCTATTTTTTGCAAATTGCCCCTATTAGATGCGCCGTTTTTTCAAAAATTACTCTTGATTTTCCGTGCTTACAATACACTTTACGGGGCATTTGTCTTTGCAAAGACCGCATCCCGTGCACTTTGAATAATCAAAGACAGGAAGATTGTTGACAATCTCAATTGCGTGGTTGGGACACACCTTTGCACAAAGTCCACATCCAAGGCAGGCACGAGAACAAATTGCCTTGGTGTCCTTGACTCCTCTCAAACAATTTGAGCAAGCCACGTAGTACTTGGCAGTCTTTGGAATGCGCTTGATGATCTTTTTGGGGCAAGCAGTGATGCACTTTCCACAAGCAATGCACTTGTCTTGATTGATGACTGAATATCCTTCGTCATCAACTGTCACTGCGTGCTCGGGACAAGCATCAGAGCAACTGCCCATGCCAAGACAGCCCCACTTGCACATCTTTCTTCCGCCACCAAGCAGTTCCATACTACGGCAGTTGCCGTAGCCCATATACTCATATTTGTCAAGGGCGTTGTTGCCACCACGGCAGGCCACAACCACCATCGTTTCCTCTGCGCTGACTGACGTGCCAAGGATTTCTGCAATTTTCTTTTTGTTGTCTGCTGACGTTGCGTTGCAAGCATTGATGTCTGCTCCGTCCTCAACCAATGCCTTTGCAAAGGCGTCACAGCCGGCATAACCACATGCACCGCAGTTGGCACCTGAAAGGTGAGATCTCACTTGTCCAATTCTTTCGTCCTCTTTGACGGCGAACTTCTTTCCGCACACTGCAAGGAGAATGCCAAACACAAGTGCCAATGCAAACAGAACCAATACGGAATATAGTATGGTCATAGGATTGACCGTTGCTGAAATCAAAATTGCCATACTCTCCTCCTAACTTATCATTCCGCCAAAGGCGGCGAATGCCATTGCCATGATTGATGCTGCAATAAGAGTGATGGGAAATCCTCTAAATGGCTTTGGCACCAAGCTTACGTCCATCTTCTCTCTGATGCCTGCAAGGAGCAAGATTGACAACGTGAAGCCAACACCGCTGAATACGCCGTTCAAGAAGGCCTGAAGGAGACTTTCGCCCCCAACCACGCCGTAGGCCTGAACGTTGAGGATTGCCACGCCCAAAACTGCGCAGTTTGTTGTGATGAGGGGGAGATAGACCCCAAGGGTACTGTAAAGTGCGGGCATAAATCTCTTGAGCACCATTTCAACAAGTTGCACAAGTGCTGCAATGACCAATATGAATGCTATTGTCTGCAAATACTCAATTCCTGCCAGAACAAGCAGTTTTTGGATGAGCCAAGTAAATATTGAGGCAACACCCATGACAAAGATGACTGCAAGGCCCATGCCAAGAGCTGTGTCCGTCTTTTTGGACACCCCAAGGAAGGGGCAAATGCCAAGGAATTGACAAAGGACAAAGTTGTTGACAAACACTGCACCGATTATCAAAAGAAAGTAGGTCATGCTTCCACCTCCTGTCCATCAAGGTTTTCAACCTTGACTTCGGGCTCATTCTCTGCCATTTCGTCAAGATAGTGTTTCATTTCTTCAATACGCTCTGCTTCGGCAACAAGTTTTTCCTTGCGCTTTTTGTCCGCCTTGTCTGTGAGCCAATTGATGAGCGCCATCAAAAGACCAAACACCAAAAATCCGCCCGCAGGCATGACAAACACAGACATTGCGTAGTCAGGCAAACTGCCAAGGACAAGTCCAAACTCTGCTTCTCCCAGTGAGCCCACAAAGATTGTGCCAGAGCCAACAAGCTCTCTTATGAATCCCATTGTCATAAGTGACAACGTGAAGCCAAGGCCCATGCCAAGTCCGTCAAGGATGCTGTCGCCAACTCTGTTGGTGCTTGCAAATGCCTCTGCTCTTGCCAAGATGATGCAGTTGACGACTATGAGAGGCAGATAGATGCCAAGTGCGCTGTAAAGCGCAGGGACAAATCTCTTGAGAAGCATCTCAACCAAGGTGACAAAGGTTGCAATGATCAGGACAAAACAAGGAATGCGCACCTTGTCTGGAATCACTTTGCGAAGCAAAGATACAAGGGCGTTTGAGCACACCAAAACCAAGGTTGCCGCAAGGCCCATGCCAAGTCCGTTGAATGCGCTTGTGGTGACTGCAAGAGTAGGACAAGTGCCCAGGACAAGTCTAAAAACAGGGTTGGATGTGATGATGCCATTGGTCAAAATCTTTGACTTACTCGTTTTCATGTGCCACCCCCTTGTTTTGATTGTATGAGTTGACTGCCGCCGCCACGGCGTTGTGATAGCCCTTTGAGGTGTAGGTTGCACCGCTGAGAGCGTTGATTTCTCCCTTGCCAGCGGGAGTATCTTTTGAGCCGATAAGTTTGATTGTTTCAACGTCGTCACAATCAATGCCAACATACTTTGACTTGTTGGCCTTTTCCACCTTGTCGTAATAGCCGGCTGTTTCGCCTTGGGCATAGCACTCAATCTCTGTGATGACACCTTCGTTGTTGATGTACACAAGCAACTCCATAGTGCCGTCCTTTGCGCCCGTACCCACGGCATAAAAACAATATCCAAGGGTTTTGTCGCCGTCTTTTGCCACAAAGCAGTTGTTGACGTTTGTGCCCTTTGACATATTTTCTTCAACAGATACGTCCTCAAGACTTACGCCGTAATAAGTGGCAACTTCCTTCATTATGGTTTCATTGGGATCAACGTAGGTGAGCCAGTTCATCACTCCAAGGAGTGCGCTTGCCACAAGAGCAATTACCGCAAGAACAACCACACATTTGACAAGGTCCTTTGTGAAGAAGGGTGCTCTTTTGACTTTTGCTTCCGACTTAGTCATTTGCCCCTCCTTCTGCAGACTTCAAGGCCTTTTTTGCCTCTCTTTCCGCACGCTTGTTTTTGATGATAAGGACAAAGTCCTTCTTGGGCTGACCAAACACTCTGGGCCTTATCTTTTCAAGGAGAGGTGTGACAATGTTCATAAGAAGGATTGCAAAGGACACACCCTCGGGATATGAGCCGAACTTTCTGATGATCACGGTGATGAAGCCAAGGAGAACGCCGTATATTACAACTGCCACCGTTGACTTGGGAGATGTTGCATAGTCCGTTGCCATAAAGAAAGCACCAAACAAAAGACCGCCACTGAGGAGACCTGACCAAACGTACTCGCCAACGTATCCTGTGTTTGCGTAGAAAATTGCTGTGAACACCACCGTTGCACCAATATAGATGACGGGGATGCGCACGTCAATGACACGGCGGATTGTGAGATAAAGTCCGCCAATCAACACAGCAAGTGCGCTGACCTCCCCTGCGCTTCCACCTATGCGTCCAAGGAACATATCAAGAGCAGAAAGTCCCTCAACAGGATTTCCGCCTGCTCCTTTGATGACGGCGAGAGGGGTTGCAGTTGTGATGGCGTCAGGCAAATTGATGTTGACTGCGTGTGTGAAATAACTGAAAAGGTTTGCTCCATTTGAAAGGTCAATGGGTGCAACAAACTTGGTCATAACTCCTGCCCAGCAGAGCATAACAAAAATTCTTGCTGTCGCTGCGGGGTTGGCAAAGTTTCTTCCAATGCCACCAAAGAGCATCTTGACAATGATGATTGCAAATGCTGCGCCCACGATTGCCACGTAAAAAGGCACCACGGGAGGCAAGCACAAAGCAAAAATCATGCCCGTGACTATGGCAGACAAATCTCTTGTGCTGTTTTGCTTTTTGAGCGCAAGATTGAAAGCCCATTCACAGAACACCGCAGTGCCCACGGACAACACCATCAAAAACAGGGGATAAAATCCGTACAGCAACACCGATGCTATGGTTGCAGGGGACAATGCGATGATGACGTCAAGCATCAACTTTTGGGTGGTTGACTTTGAGGAGATATGAGGGGAGGATGAAACTATGTATTTGCTCATTACTTGTTCCCCCTTGCTCTAATTTCTTTCTTGGCAAGGCGCATTGATTGCACCAAAGGACGCTTTGCAGGACAAGTGTACGAGCAAACGCCACATTCAATACAATTCATCACGCCCAGCTTGGCAACTTCATCATAGTCGCCACTGAGGATGTATCTGTCCACGTCCTTGGGGAGCAAGTTCATGGGACAGCATTGTATGCATCTTCCGCAACTGATACATTGAGTGGGCTCGCTTGTGTCAGTTTGCTTTTGTTGAAGAACATGAGGGCCGAAGTGCCTTTGGTGGTTGACGCATCAAGAGTGGCTTGAGCAAAACCCATCATAGGGCCACCGCTGATGACCTTTCTTGTGACGTCCTCTGCCACGCTTCCACGACATTCATCATAGATGAATGAATATTGAACACCAGACCTCATCCAGAAGTTGCCACGCTTTTCAACACCCTTGCCAGCAATGGTCAT
>JAFVYE010000038.1 GCA_017500745.1 Clostridia bacterium
TCAATGATGCCAGCATATCCTTTGAGCAAGAGGCATCATTGGCCCTTGGTTTTGGTTTTAGATGTGGATTTTTGGGGCTTCTCCACATGGAAATCATTGAGGAAAGACTTGAAAGAGAGTTTGACCTTGACATTATCACCACAGCTCCCAGCGTTCAATACATTGTTACAAAAACCAACGGAGAGAAGCTTGACGTGGCAAACCCCACCAACCTTCCTCCCGCGGGAGAAATTGACTATATAGAGGAGCCCATTGTCAAAGCAACCATTTTCACGCCACCAGAGTACGTTGGTCAGATCATGGAGCTTTGCCAAGACAAGAGAGGAGTGTTTGTTGACATGACTTACGTTGACACATCACGTGTGCAGTTGACCTACACAATCCCCCTCAATGAAATCATCTATGATTTCTTTGACCGCTTAAAATCACGCACCCGTGGTTATGCATCTCTTGACTACGACATGGCTGGCTATCAAAAGAGCGACTTGGTGCGCCTTGACATGCTCATCAACGGAGACATGTGTGATGCCCTTTCAATCATTGTCCACAAGGACAAGGCATATGCAAGAGGCAGAGGCATTGCTGAGAAGCTCAAGGACGCAATTCCTCGCCAATTGTTTGAGATCCCCGTTCAAGCAGCAATAGGCGGAAAGGTCATTGCAAGAGAAACCGTCAAGGCATTGAGAAAAGACGTTCTTGCAAAGTGTTATGGTGGCGACATCACCAGAAAGAAGAAGCTTCTTGAAAAGCAAAAAGAGGGCAAAAAGCGTATGCGCAGAGTGGGCAGTGTAGAAATTCCCAGCGAAGCATTCGTCACAATCCTCAAAGTCGGCGACGACGATTAATATGCAACTTTACGTCCACATTCCTTTCTGCAAAAGCAAGTGTTTGTACTGTGATTTTAGGAGTTTTCCTTGCAGTGAACAAAAGGATATTTCCGTATATCTAAACGGGTTAAATCGTGAAATAGCTCTTGCTGGAAAGGAGTTTGGTGGCCGTCAAATTACATCTGTTTACATTGGTGGCGGAACGCCGTCACTATTGAGTGTGGAGCAGTTTGGCTCCTTGTTTCAAACTCTCAAATCATCATTTGACATTCCTTCAACGGCAGAGTTTACAGTTGAGTGCAATCCCGAGAGCATAACGGCAGAAAAGCTGGCGTTTTTGCGTGGTCAGGCGTCAATCGTCTGAGCATTGGTCTGCAATCACTTTTTGATGACAATCTCCGTGCTATTGGCAGAATTCATAGTAGACAAGTAGCACTTGAAAAGCTGTCTATTGCAACAAAGTTCTTTGACAACGTTTCAGTTGATTTTATTGTTGGTTTACCCCACGACACCACCGAAAGAGTGCGTGAGCAAATCAATCATGTTGCACCTTTTGTCAACCACGTTTCCGTATATATGCTTCAAGTTGAGGAGGGCACACCCCTCAAAAAGTTGGTTGAGGAGGGCAAAATTTCCATTCCAGATGAGGACACTCAAGTTGATTTGTTTTCAGAAGCTTGCAGAGCGCTAAATGACTATGGATTTGAAAGGTATGAGGTCAGCAATTTTTCAAAGAGAGGACGCAGGTCCAACCACAACGTTGGCTATTGGACAAGAGAGGAGTATCTTGGACTTGGCCTAAATGCAAGCGGGCTCATTTTTGACACAAAAACTGGCGCTCAAAAGCGTACAAAAAACACAGATAATCTTGAAAAATACCTGTTAGATGCACGAAATTCAGCATCGTACTTTGATTTTGATCGTGATGAAGACGTCCTTTCAGACGATGAAATTTTGGAGGAAAAGATTATGCTTGGGCTTCGCATTAGTGACGGCGTTGACAAGTCAATTCTTGGTGAAGAGCGTGTCAAAATTCTCACTTCAAAGTTCAAGGATTACGTTGTTGTCAAAAGTGACAAAATTGCTTTGACAGGAGAGGGCATGGATGTCATGAACTCAATTCTTGTTGAACTGCTTGCTTAAACTGGCTGTTATTTGTTGAAAAATAGGCGGAATATTTACAAATAAATATTTTGGTCCAAAATTCACTTGCATTTTACTTTCAAATGTTGCATAATCAAATCACATTATTTGGAGGTCTTCACTCGTGTCACCTGAAATTTCACTTTTTGATGAAACACCGTCCGCTCCTCTTGCTATAGTTGCCACACCCGGTGCAAAGGAACTTGCAGAGCTCATTGACAAGCGCTTGGTTGCAATGTACAACTCAACTGCCCCAAAGAGTGCGCGCATCAAGAGAGGGTCTTTCCTTATTGAAGCAGAGTGCCCAAGATTCACCAACGGCGATGCAAAGGGCATGATCAAGGAAACCCTTCGCGGAAAGGATCTTTACGTTGTCTGTGATCCTGGCAACCATGGTGTCACTTATGACTTCTTCGGACAAAAAGTTCCTCTTGGTCCTGACGAGCATTTTGCAGACCTCAAACGCATCATTTGTGCAGCAGGTGGCAAACCTGCAAGAATCACCGTTGTCATGCCCATGCTTTATGGTGGCAGACAACACAGAAAAGCGGGAAGAGAGTCATTGGATTGCGCAGTTATGTTGCAAGAATTGCAACACATGGGCGTTGCAGACATCATAACTTTTGATGCACACGACCCCAGAGTTCAAAATGCAGTCCCCCTTATGGGATTTGACAATTATTTCCCCAACTATCAAATTTTGAAAGCACTTGTCAAGCGTTTCCCCGATGTCAAATTTGACCGTGACCACCTCATGTGCGTGTCACCTGACGAGGGCGCAATGGGCAGAAACGTCTATTACGCAACCGTTTTGGGGCTTGACCTTGGCATGTTCTACAAGCGTCGCGACTATGCCACCATCGTCAACGGCAGAAATCCCATTGTCGCCCATGAGTACATCGGCGCACCCGTTGAAGGCAAGGACGTTTTTGTTGCAGATGATATGATTGCCACAGGCGACAGCATCATCAAGCTTGCAAAAGAAATCAAAGAGAAGGGCGCAAGACGTGTTTTCCTCTCCGCCACTTTCTCATTGTTTACAGAGGGTGTTGACAAATTCAACAAGGCCTTTGAAGCTGGATATTTTGACGCTGTTTTGTCAACAAACCTCACCTATCGTATCCCCGAACTCAAACAGTGCGGTTGGTTTATTGAAGCCGACATCTCAAAGTACATTGCATACATCATTGCTGCAGCCAACTACAATGAGTCTGTTTCAAGCTTGCTTGAACCCTTTGACAAAATCCACGCACTTGTAAACAATCACAACGCAAAGTTGTAAGGAGGCAATTGTGAAACTAACATGGCTTGGTCACTCTTCATTTAGACTTGAAGAAAGCACCGGAACGTCCGTTGTCACAGACCCTTTCCACCCCTATGTGGGCTACGAAATGCCCGAAGTAGAGGCGGACATCGTCACAATTTCTCACGGACACCAGGACCACAGTTATCTTTCTGCCGTTTCTGGCAATCCTACTGTCATACGCAATGCAGGGTTCTACGAAATCGGCGGTGTGCATATGCTTGCACAAAGATCCTTCCATGACGCAAACAAGGGCGCAGATAGGGGCGCCAACCTTGTGTGCAAGTTCCGCATGGACGGCGTAGAAATCTGCCATATGGGTGACATTGGCGAGGAGTGTTCAGTTATGCTTGTTGAAAGCATCATGCCCGTCAACGTTCTTCTCATCCCCGTGGGTGGCAATTACACCATTGACGCAGAACAAGCCAAGGAATATGTTGACAGACTCATGCCTGACGTGGTCATTCCCATGCACTACAAGACAAAGGACTGCGACTTTGACATTGACAAAGTCAACGAGTTTTTGTCATTCTTTGATGACGAGGACATCGTTTACGTAGACAGCAACACGGTTGAATTTGATCGTGCAGATTTTGACGGCGAAAGCACCAAGGTCTACGTTCTTGAAAAATTTTAATTTACTTATGATATTCTGCCCCTTAATAGGGGCAGAAGTTTAAAACACTTTGTTCTGTTTTTTGCAGAAAGTATCCCAACCAAAACAAAAAAATCTATTCCACCATAGGAGGCGCTATGGAAAAATTCACCAGAGAGCAACTTGATGCAA
>JAFVYE010000039.1 GCA_017500745.1 Clostridia bacterium
AGTCAAGCCCATGCACGAAAGATTTGTTGAGCCATCAAAGAGGGTTGCAGACGTAATAGTGCCCGTGGGCGGTCACAACGACGTGGCTTTCAATATGATCATCAACACAATAAAAAGAAAAATTGCAGAGCAGGAATAATATGAACATAAAGATATCCCCCGAAGTGCAACAGGCCCTTGATCAAGGCAGAGCAGTTGTTGCCCTTGAATCCACAATCATATCTCATGGCATGCCCTATCCAAAAAACGTAGAGACAGCTCTGCGTGTTGAAGAGGAAGTGCGAAAATGCGGTGCGGTGCCCGCCACCATTGCCATCATCAACGGTGTGCCCACTGTTGGATGCAACAAGGATGAAATTGAGCATCTTGGCAGGGCAGGGCTTTCTGTCACAAAGGTATCAAGGCGTGACATCCCCGTTGTTGTGTCAAAGGGCGCAAACGGAGCAACCACAGTTGCAGGTACAATGATTTTTGCAGACATGGCAGGAGTCAAGGTTTTTGCAACAGGCGGGATTGGTGGAGTGCACAGAGGCGCCGAAACCACAATGGACATATCTGCCGACCTTGAGGAGCTGGCAAAGACGGACGTTACCGTTGTCTGCGCAGGGGCAAAGAGCATCCTTGACCTCAATCTAACAATGGAATATCTTGAAACAAAAGGCGTTGCAGTTGTGGGATTCGGCACAGATGAACTCCCTGCATTTTTTACAAGAAAGAGCGGTATAAAACTTGGCATACGCATGGACAGCGCAGAGGAAGTTGCAAGAGCCCTCAAAGCCAAAAATGACTTGGGGCTTACAGGTGGCATGCTTGTTGTCAACCCCATTCCCGAGGAGTACTCAATGGACGAGGACGTCATCAACACAGCCATAGACAAGGCCATAATTGAAGCAGATGATAGAGGCATCAAAGGCAAGGACGTGACGCCCTTCCTCCTTGACAAGATTCAAAGGATCACGGGAGGAGATAGTCTTGCAAGCAACATTGAGCTTGTGCTCAACAACGCCCGTGTTGCGTCACAAATTGCAGTTGAGCTGTCAAAACTTGGCAGATAAACCTTTGATTTTGCAAATATAACGGAAATTACATTGACTGTGTCAATGACAAAATAGAAATTCAAATTAGGAGAAATAAATATGGACATCAACAACATTCTGGCAAAATGCGACCACACTTTGCTTGGTCAAGCATCAACGTGGAGTGACATCAAAGCAATCTGCGATGACGGCATGAAATATCACACCGCATCAGTTTGCATTCCCCCCAGCTTTGTCAGCAGAGCCAAAGAGTACGTGGGCGACAAGCTTGCAATCTGCACAGTCATTGGATTCCCCAACGGCTACAACACCACCGCCGTCAAGGAGTTTGAAACCATTGACGCATTGAAGGGTGGCGCAGATGAAATTGACATGGTGATCAACATTGGCGAGCTCAAGGCAGGCAACTACGATTACGTCCTCAATGAAATCAAAACATTGAAAAAAGCATGTGGCGACAAAATCCTCAAAGTCATCATTGAAACATGCCTTCTCACAGATGATGAAAAGGTGAAGATGTGTGAGCTTGTCACCGAAGCAGGCGACGACTACATCAAGACCTCAACCGGTTTTTCAACAGCAGGCGCAACCTTCAAAGACATCGCACTCTTTGCAGAAAACATAGGCCCCAACGTCAAGATGAAAGCAGCAGGTGGAATCTCATCAATTGCAGATGCAGAAGAGTTTGTCCGCCTTGGCGCATCCCGTCTTGGCACGTCACGCATTGTCAAAATCGTCAAAGCACAAGACGATGGCAGTGCATATTAATAGGAGAAAATTATGCCCATCCCAACCCCTCACATCACAGCAAAAGCAGGTGACTTTGCCGACACGGTTTTGATGCCCGGCGATCCCTTGAGAGCAAAATTTATCGCAGAAAACTTTCTTGAAGATGCAGTCCTTGTCAACAACGTCCGTGGAGTCAACGGCTACACAGGTTACTACAAGGGCAAGAGAGTGTCCGTCATGGCATCAGGCATGGGACAACCCTCAATCGGCATCTATTCATACGAGCTTTTCAATTTTTACGATGTCAAAACAATCATTCGCATTGGCTCATGCGGATCCTTCCACAAGGATCTCCACGCAAGAGATATCATCGTTGCAATGGGCGCATGCACCAACGGCAACTATGCAATGCAATACAACCTCCCCGGCACCTTTGCGCCCATAGCAGACTTTGATTTGGTGCGTAGAGCCGCAGATCTTTGTGAGAAGGCAGGCGTCAACTACAAGGTTGGCAACATCTTCTCATCAGACATCTTCTATGATGAGTCCAATTCTGGAATGGATTGGGCAAAGATGGGCGTGCTTGGTGTTGAAATGGAGTCTGCAGCCCTCTACTGCAATGCAGCAAGAGCTGGCAAAAAGGCGCTGTGCATCTGCACGGTCAGCGATTCATTCATCTACCCCGAGGAGAACACAACTGCGGAGGAAAGGCAAAATTCCTTCACAAAGATGATGGAAATTGCCCTTGAATTTGCCTAATGAAAAGAGCGTTTATCATAGTACTTGACAGCGTTGGCATTGGGGAGCTTCCTGACGCTCACCTTTGGCAGGATGAGGGAAGCAACACCCTCCGTGCAATACGCACCCACAAGAATTTTGATTGCCCAAATTTGACAAAGATGGGCTTGTTCAACGTTGAAACCGTAGGAGGTGGAGTTGACGCACCTACGGGCAGTTTTGCCCGTCTTGGAGAGCTGTCAAAGGGCAAGGACACAACCATTGGACATTGGGAGATTGCTGGCATTGTGTCACCCACGGCACTTCCCACCTATCCCAACGGATTCCCCAAGGAAGTCATTGATGAGTTTGAAAAGCGCACGGGAAGAAAAGCCATCTGCAATCTGCCGTACTCTGGCACCGAGGTCATCAAGGACTACGGCAAGGAGCATATTGAAACAGGCGCACTCATAGTGTACACCTCTGCAGACAGCGTATTTCAAATTGCAGCCCATGAGGACTACGTGCCCGTCAGTGAGCTTTATAGATATTGCGAGATCGCCCGTGACCTTCTTCAAGGAGAGCATGGTGTTGGCAGAGTCATAGCCCGTCCTTTTACAGGAGAGTACCCCTTTACTCGCACGGCAAACCGCCACGACTATAGCTTGATTCCTCAAGGCACAACCATGCTTGATGTCCTCAAAGAAAACGGCTTTGCCACCATATCCGTGGGCAAAATCTACGATATCTTTGCAGGCAAGAGTGTGAGTGAAAGCAATCGCACCACATCCAACCATCACGGCATGGAAGTGACTCTTGACATCCAAAAGAGAGATTTTGAAGGGCTCTGCTTTGCCAATTTGGTTGACTTTGACATGAAGTACGGCCACCGCAACGATATCGCAGGATATGCCGAGGCAATGACGGACTTTGACCGTCAACTTGGCGAGTTTTTGGAGGGTATGAGAGAGGACGACATCCTCATCATCACGGCAGACCACGGATGTGATCCTGCAACACCCTCCACCGATCACTCCCGTGAATACGTGCCCATGCTTGTATATGGCAATGGCATTAAAGGAGGAGTTGACCTTGGCACAAGAAGCTCATTTGCAGACATTTCTGCCACGGTTCTTGACTATTTTGGACTTGACCAAAAGGACACCAAAGGTACAAGTTTTCTCATGGAAGTGTCAAAATAATCCACAAGGTGAAACTATGCACAAACAACTTATTGAAACAGCTGTAAAAGCAAGACAAATGGCATACGCCCCCTACTCACACTATCTTGTAGGAGCGGCCCTTTTGACAAAGGACGGAAATGTGTACACAGGATGCAACGTTGAAAATGCATCCTACAGTCCCACCAATTGCGCAGAGCGCACCGCCTTTTTCAAGGCCGTAAGCGAGGGAGAAAGGCACTTTTCTGCCATCGCAATCGTAGGTGGAAAAGAGGGCGAAGAGCTGTCAAAACATTGCACTCCCTGTGGAGTGTGCCGTCAAGTTATGACGGAGTTTTGTGACAATGACTTTGAAGTGATCCTTGGCACGCCGGAGGAGTACAAGGTGTACAAACTGCCCGAAGTGATGCCGTTGTCCTTTTCAAACACAGAACTGTAAAAATCAACCAAACTGCAGAAAGTGGTGTTTATCTTGCATATTTGACAGGATAAACATCGCTTTTCAACATTATTATGAATTATTTTGATGATGACAAAAAACTGAACAAAGACCTGTTTTGTGATGTTGAAGTTTGCACTTGTGGTGCTCACACAGGGGTTTACGTCAGCCGTGATGACAATGGCTGGTTTTATCGTTGCAATGATTGTGACCTTCCAATAAAGGACTCTTATCATTCCAATGAACCACGCAGGTCAAGATATCTTGATGAGTACGATGATTAGATGAATACAATCACATTGTCCACACATACTAACAAAAAATAAGGAGGTTTGTATGGACAACGAAAAAGTCTTGATCAAAAAGGTTGCAGAGCTCTCAAACATCAACATGATGATTTTGGCACTTCTCGTTGCAGTCATTGCGCTTTCTGTGGGACTTGCATTTTTCTTCCTCGTGCAAGGTGCAGTGGGCTATGGTGTTGGCATTGCAATGTTTATAGTTGCAGGGCTCACCTTCATCGTTGGCGAAGTGACCTATCTCACCAAGATGAACAGAATCCGCAGAGAAGAAAACTGACAGACATTTGTCTGAAGCAAACAAAAAAACCGAGCATGTCGCTCGGTTTTTAATTATTTCTGGTCATTTACATCAAGCAAGTCGCATATTGAAACCTCATATATTTTTGCAAGTTCAATGAGATTTTCATATTCAGGGCGTGACACGTTATTTTCCCAATCACTAACGTTTGACTGATGTATTCCCAATTTGTCTGCAACTTGCTTTTGTGTCATACGACTCAGCTTTCTGTATTCTTTGAAATTTTTACCGAAATCCTTTCCCATACTTTTATTTTGCCAAAAATGGGCATTACACATTGACAAATATGTGCAATGCACATAAAATAAATGTAAAATCGTGTAAAAACGGAGAAACAGATTATGGCGAGTAATGTAAATCTACAACAAGCTAAAACAGCTAAAAAGGATGAGTTTTATACTCAACTTGTTGACATTGAAAATGAATTGCGTCATTACAAAGAATATTTCAAGGATAAGATAGTATTTTGCAATTGTGACGATCCATATGAAAGCAATTTTTTCAAGTATTTTGCTTTGAATTTTAATCATCTTTGCATCAAAAAACTTATTTGCACTTGTTATGATGATTCACCAATCGCATATCAACAAATGACCTTGTTTGAAGATATGTGCGGAGCAGTCATCAGCCCAACAGGTAGGCATGCTTACAAAATTGAAATCAACGAGGTGGAGGACTACAACGGTGATGGAGCAGTTGACCTCGCAGACGTCCGTCATCTTCTCAAAAACAAGAATAATGCTTTTTCACTCCTCAAAGGCAATGGTGATTTCCGCTCTGATGAGTGCATTGCTCTCCTCAAAGAGTGTGATGTTGTTGTCACCAACCCTCCATTTTCACTTTTCCGTGAATATGTTGCACAACTTATTGAGTACGATAAGAAATTTTTAATTATAGGCAATATGAATGCCATAACTTACAAAGAAATTTTTCCGTTAATCAAAGAGAATAAGATGTGGGTTGGATATGGTTTTAATATGAGCATGGTGTATAAAACACCTTATGAAAACACGCTTGACGCAAATAAAAAATTTGTGCAATCAAAGGGCTTTAACCCGGATGACAAATACATAAAAGTCCCGGCAGTCAATTGGTTTACAAATATTCCTACAACCAAACGCCATGAGGAGTTGACTTTATACAAGCAATATTCTCCTGAGGAATATCCAAAGTATGAAACTTTTGATGCCATAGACGTTTCTTCTGTTTCTGATATTCCCTTTGATTATTATGGAATAATGGGAGTCCCTAAAACTTTTTTGGACAAATACAATCCTGTACAATTTGAAATTCTTGGATATGAAAGAGATGATGAAAATATAAATGTCGGCATAAAAACTATGCCTGTAGAATTCCTTGAAACATATAGAAGACAAGGAGGAAAAGGACATTATACGAAGGGTATGAAAATGTTGTGTTATTACGATGGACAAGGACGAGCAAAAATACCTTTTTCACGCATTTTAATAAGGAGAAAAACAAATGAAAATTGAACTCCACGAAATAACAATTAGAGATATAGCAAACGGCTATGTTGACAGCCAAGAAAACGGAGTTGTGGGCTACGGCGGACTGCTCAACATAAGACCTAAATACCAAAGAGAATTTGTGTATAGCGAGGACAAGAGAAACGCAGTCCTTGACACAATTCGCAAAGGATTCCCTTTGAACGTTATGTATTGGGTGAAGAACGAGGACGGCACCTTTGAAGTTCTTGACGGACAACAACGTACAATCAGTTTCTGCCAATATATCAATGGTGACTTTTCAATAGACAACAAAGCATTTCACAATCTCACTGAAACCGAAAAAAATATGATTTTGGACTACAAATGCATGGTCTATTTCTGCGAAGGCAATGACCTTGAAAAGTTGGAGTGGTTCAAGACCATCAACATAGCAGGAGAGAAGCTCACCAACCAAGAACTGCGCAACGCAGTATACACCGGTCCTTGGCTCACAAGTGCAAAGGCCATATTTTCAAGGTCTAACTGTGCTGCATATTTGCTCTCAAAAGATTACGTCAACGGCACACCTCTGCGTCAAGACTTGCTTGAAACAGCTTTGGACTGGATCAATGACGGCAACATTGAGGGCTATATGTCCATCCATCAACACG
>JAFVYE010000040.1 GCA_017500745.1 Clostridia bacterium
AACGCTCAATGTCTGTATCCTTGAGATAGTTGAGCATGTTCTTTCTTTGACCAACGAGTTGGAGAAGACCACGACGTGAGTGGTGATCCTTCTTGTGAACCTTGAGGTGTTCAGTGAGTTCGTTGATTCTTGCTGTGAGCAATGCGATTTGAACTTCGGGTGAACCGGTGTCGCCTTCTGAGCGGCCGTACTTTGCGATGATTTCTTGCTTTGTTGTCTTATCCATTTTTTTGCCTCCTTCTGTGGATAGATGATTCGCTTTCAACAAAGTGAGGATTTGGAGATTATCCAGACCTTGTAGAAAGTACGTTGATTATATTATCATATAAAAAAATATTTGTAAAACGTTTTTGCCCTCGTTTTCAAGGTTTTTTCACAGATTTTGAGGGATTTTTGTCATCCCCAAGCCAAAATGCACGTTGCCTTTCCATAACGGTGTCAAAGTGCTTGACGTATTCAAGGGGCTCCTTGAAATTGGCGTTGCGTGTGATGAGATTGATTGACATGTCCCACTTCTTTGATATTGCCGCGGCACCTGCTGCAAGAATTGAGGTGTCCTCCTCCATAATGTCCACGTTGTACACGCAAAGCTTGCCCTTTTTGGCATAACCAACGTTTTCAAGATTGCCACTGGTGTATTTTTGACGATACATATAGTACGGCTCATAGCCCGCTTCTGTCAAAGTTGTGTAGGCGTAGTCAACCATTTCCTCTGCCGTCTTGTTGTCCACCGATTGATAGCCACCAACTTTCAATTGTGAGCCCTTTTTGAGATAGAGGGTGTGGACTGTGACGTTTTCTGCCCCAAGCTCAACCGCCCTGTCAACCGAGTGCTTGAAATCGTCAAGAGTTTCTCCTGGGAGCATGGCAATGAGATCCATGTTGACGTCAAAGTGCTCCTTGGCCTCTTCATAGACTTTTTCAACAAGCTCTGTGGTGTGTTTGCGACCAATACGCTCCAAAGTGGCGTCATTAAAGGTTTGCGGATTGATGGAGATTCTGGTGACTCCGTGACGTTTTAATACGGTTAGAACGTCACTATTGATGGTGTCTGGACGCCCTGCCTCCACCGTAAACTCAAAGGGCTTGAAGTCAACAAGGGCCCCAAGAATTTGGTCCAAATGCTCCACGGGAATTGAGGTGGGAGTGCCTCCTCCAACATATACCGTGCGGATTTTGAGCCCCTTTTCCTTGACCACTTCCTTCAAAAACTCAATCTCTTTCAAAAGACATTCAACATAAGGCGCAATGAGTTTCTTTTGGCGATCTATTGCCACAGAAACGAAGGAGCAATATGCGCATCTTGTGGGGCAAAAAGGTATGAAAACAAAGACGTCATGGCCGTCTCCGTCATTGCGATAGGGCTCTTGCACGTTGACGATTGTTTCTACAAGTTCAACCTTCTTTTGTGACACCGAAAACTCGTTTTCAAACATATCTCGTGCCTTGTCGCCAAGTTCACGAAACAATTTGGTGGGTCTTATGCCTGTAAGACAGCCGTAAGGAAGTCCTATGCCAGTATAATCCACAACCGAGTTGTAGATGGCCTCTTTGAGATATCTCTTTTCAAGACGCTTACGCTCAAGTTCGTCTCCCGCTTCCACCGTGAAGTCATAGGAATATTCCTTGCCTTTTGTGCCGTCAACAGCCACAGAAACTGACATTCTAATACCGTCAATTTCATAGTTTAAGGATAAGTCAAAGTCCTTGTCAATGCGCTGTGAAAAGGCACGGACAAGCTCCATGAGATCGTTGTTGTAGTTGTTTTCGGGGGCAATAAAATTAATCATTAAAATTTATGATGTTGTGCTTTCTTTCGCTGTCAAGAGTGGTTGAAAAACCGTGTCCGGGGTGCACCTTGTAATCTCCTTGGAGATTGAAAAGTTTTTTGATTGACTTTTCAAGAGTTGCAAAGCTTCCTGTGGGCAAATCTGTTCTGCCATATGAGGTTTGAAAGAGTGTGTCACCAGAAAACATATTGCCGTCAATCATAAAGCAAGTGCAACCAGAGGTGTGTCCGGGAGTGGCGATTGCTGTGATTGTCATATCTCCTATGGAGATATGCTCGCCATCGTTCACGTGGACGTCAACCTCAAAGTTGTTGGGTGTTTCGCCCATTTCATATGCCATGTTGTATGCAGAGTTGGCCACTTTGTCCGTGAGAGGACTACAATAAACCTTGGCCCCTGTCAACCTTTTGAGTTCTGCCACTGCTCCAACGTGATCGTGATGGCCGTGTGTGAGCAAAATGCCCTCCACTTTCAAGCCACTTTCCTTGCAGTAATCATAGATTTTGTCTGCATTTGCACCGGGGTCAATAACAAAAGCCACGCCGTCACTTGACACGACGTAGCAATTTGTCATAAGTCTGCCTACTCTGATACGCTTGATATCCATTATCTATACACCTCAATAACCCCGCTCAAATTGCGAATTCTTGCCATGAGGTCGTCAACTTCGTTGGCGCTGTTGATGAGCACAGAAATCACGGTTTCTGCGGTGCCTTGTGCGTTGTCTGTTTTGATGGTTGCGCTGGTGATTGAAATCTTTGCTGCGGCAATATATGCCGTGATTTGTGCAAGAAGTCCACTCTTGTCCTCAGATATGATGTGGATGGTTGCGCTAAAGGCCTCTGATCCGCTGTTGTCCCAGCTTGCTTCAATGAGGCGCTCCTTGCCAAGACCTGCCACGTTGGGACAATCCTTGCGATGAATTGCCACCCCTCTGCCACGAGAAATGTATCCTACGATTTCATCGCCGGGGACAGGACTGCAACAATGTGCCATACGCACGGTAAACGTGGAATCTCCCCCAATTAGAATGCCTGTTTTGGAGTGTTTTTGCACTTTCTTTTCGGGCGTAATGGGCACTTCAATGACCTCAATGGGATGCTCCTTGCGATAGGCCTCAATGAGCTTTGTGAGCACTTGGTTGGTGGTGAGTCCGCCAAAGCCCACGTTGGCGTACATGTCATCCTCGCTGGACATGGTCATGCGTTGCATTATGCTGGGCAATGCGCTGACTGAAAGCAATTCTGCAAGTTGATAGCCACGGCGTCTTGACTCTCTTTCAAGCATATCCTTGCCACGGCGGACGTTTTCTTCACGCTGTTCCTTTTTGAAATAGGCACGGATACGTGATTTTGCGCTGGCCGTGCGCACAAATTTGAGCCAGTCAAGACTTGGCCTACTGTTTTGTGTGGTAAGAAGCTCTACGATGTCCCCCGTTTGAAGCTTTGTGGACAACGTGACCATCTTTTTGTTGACCTTGGCTCCTGTACAATGGTTGCCCACTTCAGAGTGAATTTTGTATGCAAGGTCAATGGGGGTTGAGTTCACAGGCAAATCGTACACGTCTCCCTTGGGAGTGAACACAAACACCTCGTCGTCAAAGACGTTGATGCGGATGGCGTCCATAAATTCTCTTGCTCCGCTGACGTCCTTTTCGGCGTCCATAACCTCACGAAGCCAACGCACCTTGCTTTCCATGTCGCTTTCAACACCAGAGGTTTTGCCCTCTTTGTACTTCCAATGGGCTGCAATGCCGTACTCTGCAATCTTGTGCATTTCGTAGGTGCGGATTTGAATCTCAAAGGTTTCATTGAATTGGGTGACAACGGTGGTGTGCAAGGACTGATAATTGTTGGCTTTGGGCATGGCAATATAGTCCTTGAATCTGCCGGGAATTGGCTTCCAAAGATTGTGGACCTCACCAAGCAACGTATAGCAATCCTTGACGGAATCTGTGATTATGCGGACGGCAAGCAAGTCATAGACTTGGTCTATGTCAATGTTTGCCTTCTTTATCTTTTTGAGAATGGAATAATAGTGCTTGGGTCTGCCGTTGACCTCTCCGTGAATGCCAAGCTCGTTGAGCTTGCCTGTGAGCGTCTTGCAAATTTCATCAAGAAACACTTGGCTTTGCTTGCGGATGACTGCCGTCCTCTCCACTATCTCGTCAAACTCACGGGGATAGAGATATTTCATTGCCAAATCCTCAAGCTCACACTTGAAGAATGAGATGCCAAGTCTGCCAGCAAGAGGGGCGTAAATGTCCAAAGTCTCCTTTGAAATGTACTGCTGTTTTTCAGGGGGCAGATATTCAAGGGAGCGCATATTGTGCAGTCTGTCCGCCAGCTTAATGATTATGACTCTCAAATCCTTTGCAAGAGCCATAAACAACTTGCGGAAGTTTTCTGCTTGTGCTTCCTCACGATTGTTGAACTTGAGCTTGTCCAGCTTGGTGACACCCTCAACCAAAACAACGATTTCATTGCCAAACATATCACGCAGTTCATCGGCGGTGTGGTCGGTGTCCTCAAGGACGTCATGCAAAAACGCGGCAATCACAGTTGAACTATCAAAGCCGAAGTCAGCAAGAATCTCCACCACTGCACAGGGGTGGATGAAATAGTCCTCTCCCGAACTGCGCTTTTGGCCCTCGTGTGCTTCTTTGGCAAAGTCGTGGGCTCTCTTTATGTCGCTGTAATGATCGGGATACGCCTTTCTAAGTTTTTTGAGCAAGTCGTCCATTACTTTCTAACGTTGCAGTATACTGCAGATTTGCTGAGGTCTGTCCTGTCGTTTGATACGGATATGACCCCCTTGTCGCTGACGATTACAAGGCCAAGCTCCTTGAAAACGTCAAGAATTATCATAAGCTCTATGTGGCTGATTTTGATTGTGGGCCACAAAGTTTGTATCATGCGATTGTAGCTGATGAGGCGCTCTTTCATCTGTGACATACGGCGGAGCTCTCTGTACACCACACGGAAAGTGTCATCTTCAATGGTGATTTTTGTTGGAGTGCAATCTCCAAGGGTGTAAACTTCGTTTACAATGCCCTTCACCCATGCCATATAACCCGCTGAAAGGGGCTTTCCTGCAAAGATGACTCTCTCGTAATATGAATACTCAAAGTTGCCTGCGGGGCACACTATGACTGAATTGACGGGGCTTAGCATCCTGGATGAAGCCACAATCATCGGAAGAACTTTGATGTCCTCACTCTTGCTTGCAAGAGCGTTGTACTCCTCTTCTCCAAAGCATACGATCAGCGTGCCAAAGGGCTTTGAAAGATATTTTTCTATTTGCTCTATGGTTGTGGTGGAAATTGACCCCTCGTTGACGTGTGACAAATGGTGCAAGTTGACGGAGGTGCTTTCCTCTCCACTCATGGTGACTCCGTTGGCTCTAAACCCACGGATTATGCCCTGTGCATACTCACGATTTTGATATACGTTGACCCCAAGAGTTACAAAAAGTTCCTTTTCACCACGGGTTGCTCCAAGACTGTGTTCATACTTGCCAAATGCAACGAGGTCAAGACCTTTGGCAGAACATTTGACGTGCTTTGACACCCCAATTCTGTCAAATTTGAAATCCCCTTTCACCATAAAACTTGGCTCGGGATTGCCATATCCGGTGGGCTCAAGGAGCCCAAGCTCCTTGGCAAAGGGCAAAAGATTGGTGTTGGCGTCAAGCTCCATATCATACTCAAAGGTGGGCAAGAATGCATCCTTTGAGATGCCCTTCAAAATCTCGCTGTTGATCTCCTCTTTGAACTTGTCAAAGTTGACTGCAGGGATTGTGACTCCCGCTGCTTGAGCGTGTCCACCAAAGGCGGTGAAAAGATGTGAAAACTTGCTGAGCTCTTCAAACAAGTTGATTTCCTTGATTGAGCGGGCAGAACCTTTGTATTGATCTCCGTTTTTTGAAAATAATATGGTGGGGAATTTGAACTCTTCCACAAGTCTTGCAGCAGCAATGCCAAGGACACCTGCCTCCCAATTGTCCCCTGCAAGTATGATTATGCCAAGCTTGTTGAAATCCGTGCCGTGAAGCATTGCTTTTGCTTCGGTGACCACGGTTTCACAAATGCTTTGACGGCGCTGATTGTCATTTTCAAGATCCTCACAAAGATTTCTCAACAGAAAGATGTCATCTTCAAGGAACAAGTCCACCGTTTTCATGGCAGAGCCAAGACGTCCCGCTGCATTAATGCGAGGGGCAAGGCGGAACATAACGTCATGGGACGTGAGTCTTTCTGTGCCAAGCAAGGTCTTTATGCCCTTGCGAGGAGATGACGCCATTTGTCTGAGCCCATAGTATGCAATGATGCGATTGTCTGCCTTCAAAGGCACAACGTCTGCTATGGTTGAAATAGCGGCGATGTCAAGATACTTTTTGATTTCTTCTCTGCCAGCCATGGCTTCAACCAGCTTCAATGCCACCCCTGCTCCGCAGAAATCGTAAAATCCTTGCCTTTTGACCTTGGGATCAACCACTATGCACTCTGGCAAAACCTCTTGTGGCTCGTGGTGGTCTGTGACTATGACGTCAATGCCCTCCCCTTTCAAATACTCCACTTCTTCATATGCGGTGATGCCACAGTCAACTGTGATGACAAGGTCGGGACGGCGACGGGATATGAGTCCTCTCAAGGTGTCCACGTTCATGCCATAACCATCTGTAAGACGATTTGGGATGAAATATTTGACGTCCACTTTGTCACGGAGATAGAGCATCAAAATGGAGATTGCTCCAATGCCATCGCAGTCATAGTCCCCAAAAATGAGCACCTTCTCTTTGTTTGATATTGCCCTCTTTATCCTCTCTGATGCTTCAAGTATGCCGTCAATTTCAAAGGGAGAGGACATTTTGTCAAGAGAGGGTTTCAAAAAGGACAGAATTGCATCTTCATCCGTCAAACCACGCATTGCCAAAATGCGCATAAAGTCATCGGACAGGCCGAGCTTTCGTGCGATGGCAATTTGATTTTGGTCAAGTGGCGTGCGTGTCATTGACATATCTGCTCCTTTTTGCTTTAAAATCCTCTTAAAAAATAGAACTACCCCCAAAAGCGCTTGGGGGTAGCATAAGAAACTTGATTATTTCTTCTTTTTGAAGGTTGTGTTCTTCTTTGAATACTTGTGGACGGTGTTTGCCTTTGCTTTGTTTGTCTTTTCTGCCTTGGGAGCTGCGACAACTTGTTCCTCTCCGTAGTATTCTTTTTGGGTTTCGCCCTTGAAGACTGTTTCGTCCTCTTCTGTTTCCTTGACGTAGGTTGCCTTTGTCTTGCGGTATTTTGCTGCCACTTTGTCAAACTCTACGCTGAGGCCTGCCCAAAGAGGTGTTGCAAGAAGCACTGATGAATAGAGACCTGCAACAAGACCAAGGATGATAGGCACGCAGAATTCACGGATTGTGTCACTGCCAAAGATTGCAAGGAATGCAACTGTCACCAAGGTTGTAAACGTGGTGAACAAACTTCTGCGCATATTGGCACGGACTGATTGGTCGCCAATTTCTGCATAAGGAATGTTCTTTTGACCTTTGAGGGGCTTGACGTTTTCACGGCAACGGTCAAAGATGATGATGGTGTTGTTGATTGAGTATGCAATGATTGTGATGACTGCTGCAACAAATGATTGGTTGATTTGCACTCTGCAGATGACTGTCAAGCAGAACATGATGACTACGTCATGGATGAGTGCGATGACTGCTGCGATACCACATGCAGGAGTAAATCTGATGATGATATAGACAAGGATGAGTGCAAGTGCAATTGCAAGTGCCATGCCTGACTTTGAGAGCAAATCTTGTGCTGCTGTTGCACCGATTGACTCGTAAGTGACGTTGTCCTTGATTTCTGCGT
>JAFVYE010000041.1 GCA_017500745.1 Clostridia bacterium
CCGTGTTGCACTCCGCAACTGTGGTGTCATCAACCCCGAAATCATTGACGAATACATTGCATACGACGGTTATCAAGCACTCATCAAATGCTTGACAGAGCTCACGCCTCAACAAGTCATTGACACAATCAAAGCAAGTGGTCTCCGTGGAAGAGGCGGTGCAGGTTTCCCCACAGGTCTCAAGTGGCAATTTGCAGCCAACTCACCCGGCCCCATCAAATATGTCTGTTGCAACGCTGACGAAGGCGACCCCGGCGCATTTATGGACAGAAGCATCCTTGAAGGCGATCCTCACGCACTCATTGAAGCAATGACCATTGCTGGCTACGCAATTGGTGCACACCAAGGTTACGTCTACGTCCGTGCAGAATATCCTATTGCAGTTGAACGCTTGAAGATAGCACTTCCACAAGCAAAGGAATACGGCCTCCTTGGCAAAAACATCCTTGACACCGGCTTTGACTTTGACCTTGACATCCGTCTTGGCGCAGGCGCATTTGTCTGTGGTGAAGAAACCGCACTTATGGTTTCAATTGAAGGCAACCGTGGTGAACCTCGCCCCCGTCCTCCTTTCCCCGCAGTCAAAGGTCTCTTTGGCAAGCCCACAATCCTCAACAACGTTGAAACATACGCAAACATCGCACAAATCATCCTCAAAGGACCCGAATGGTTCACCTCAATGGGAACAGAGAAGTCAAAGGGCACAAAGGTCTTTGCACTGGGTGGCAAGATTGTCAACACCGGTCTTGTTGAAATCCCCATGGGCACAACCCTTCGCACAGTCATTGACGATATAGGCGGTGGCGTCCCCAATGGCAAAAAGTTCAAGGCAGCACAAACCGGCGGTCCTTCCGGCGGATGCATCCCTGCAGAGCACTTTGACATCCCCATTGACTATGACAATCTCATTGAAATTGGCTCAATGATGGGCTCAGGCGGTATGATCGTCATGGACGAAGACAACTGCATGGTTGACATTGCAAAGTTCTTCCTTGAATTTACAGTTGATGAAAGCTGTGGCAAGTGCACACCTTGCCGTATCGGCACACGCAGACTCCTTGAATATCTTGACAAGATCACAACGGGCAGAGCAACCCTTGAAGATCTTGACGAAATGGAAAAACTCTGCCATTACATCAAGGCAAACTCACTCTGCGGTCTTGGCCAAACAGCACCCAACCCCGTTCTCTCAACACTCCGCTACTTCCGCGATGAATACGTTGCACACATCGTTGACAAGAAATGCCCTTGCCACGTATGCAAAGGTCTTGTTCAGTTCAAGATTGTGGAAGACAAGTGCAAAGGATGTTCTGCTTGCGCAAGAAAGTGCCCCGTTGGCGCAATCACAGGCGTGATCAAACAACCCTACACCATAGACGTCAACAAGTGTATCAAGTGCGGACAATGTATTGACACTTGCCGTTTCGGTGCAATCATCAAGGAATAATGAGGTGACAATATGGAAAAGAAAATGGTAAACGTAAAAATCAATGATATCGCCGTGCAAGTCCCCGAGGGTTCAACCATCCTTGAAGCAGCAAAGGTTGCCGGCGTCAAAATTCCTACTCTCTGTTACCTTAAAGGCATCAACGAAATCGGCGCATGCCGTGTATGTCTTGTTGAAGTCAAAGGCGCAAGAGGACTTTGTGCAGCATGTGTCTACCCCGTCAACGAGGGTATGGAAGTGTACACAAGCACCGCCAAAGTTTTGGAAAGCAGAAAGACAACAGTTGAGCTCATCCTTTCAGATCACAAAAAGGATTGCTTGAACTGCGTCAGAAACAACAATTGTGAACTCCAAGATCTTGCAATGGAACTTGGCTGTGATGCACATCGCTTCAATGGTGTCACCAATGACTATCCCATTGACGCAACAACCCCCTACATCGTCCGTGACAACAGCAAATGCGTCCTCTGCCGTCGTTGTGTTGCAGCATGCAAACAATATCAATCAGTGGCAGTCATCGGCGCAAATGCTCGTGGCTTTGACACCCACATTGGTTGCGCATTTGAAAAGAACCTCAACGAAGTTGCATGCGTTGGCTGTGGTCAATGTATTGTTGCTTGCCCCGTTGGCGCACTTCACGAAAGAGAAGAGATTGATGACGTTCTTGCAGCAATCGCAGATCCCACAAAGCGCGTCATCGTTGGCACAGCACCTTCAGTCCGCGTAGGCCTTGGCGAAGAATTTGGCATCCCCATGGGCACCAACGTTGAAGGAAAGATGGTTGCAGCCCTTCGTAGATGTGGTTTTGACAATGTGTTTGACGTCAACTTCACAGCAGACCTCACCATCATGGAAGAAGGCACCGAGTTCATCAACAGAGTCACAGGCAAGGGCCACAACAACACCCATCCTATGATCACCAGCTGTTCACCTGCATGGATCAAATTCTGTGAACACAACTTCCCTGAGGAGCTTGATCATCTCTCATCATGCAAGAGCCCTCAACAAATGTTCGGCGCAGTCTGCAAGACCTACTATGCAGAAAAGCTGGGCATGGATCCCAAGGATATCGTTGTTGTGTCAATTATGCCTTGCACAGCAAAGAAATTTGAAAAGGGCAGAGCAGACCAATCAGAAGCAGGCGTCCCCGACATTGACTTTGCACTCACCACAAGAGAACTTGCCAAGCTTATCAAGCGCAAGGGCATCCTCTTCAATGAGCTTCCTGATGAAAAGTTTGACACACCTCTTGGCATCGCATCAGGCGCAGGCCTCCTCTTTGGTGCAACCGGTGGCGTTATGGAAGCAGCACTCCGCACAGTGTACGAAGTCCTTGAAGGCAAAGCAGCACCTTCACTTGATTGGCTTGAAGTCAGAGGCACAGACGGCCGTAAGGAAGCAACCTACAACGTTGCAGGCACAGAGGTCAAGGTTTGTGTTGTCAGCGGTCTTGCAAACGC